>JBEGUT010000267.1:0-6059 GCA_041178745.1 Planctomycetota bacterium
CGACGAGACGAACGAAGATCCAGAGTGTCAACTCGATAAGCCAATTCGGTGGCAACGAGACTTTCGCGATCAAGATGGACGAGGCAGATTAGAGGGGGGAGCTATTTGTGATTTTTCAAAATGCATGGATAGCCAAATCGTATCGATCGGCTTTGTACCTCCTTTTGCTTCTCGCCCCGAGCTGCTCGCTGAATGCGAAGCAGAAGACTTTTTTGAAGTAAAGATACTGCAGTCGGGTCCGATAGGAGCGAAAATCGAAATTCGTCCCTTGGCTTCAAACCAAAAAGATCAACCGAGTCACGTCGAATTATTTTGGGAAGCAAATTCTCTTTCGTAGGGTGTCATGGAGTCGGCACTCACTGCTGGCCGCCTCGATCTCGCCTGACGCTACCACCAAACCCCATGTGATTCACAAAGAGCTTGGCCGATCTAACGTACCGCTAGGAAGTCTCTTTCGACGCGATGAATTCTTTCGATTGGCGTTATACCGACACGCGCGATCTCCCATAAAACCTACTTTTGAATTTCTCTGTGTTCAGGAAACGCCCTGTTCGAAGTGCGTGGTATGTTTAGAGGTCAAGCTACGTGCGCGCTCTACTCTGGCCAGAGATATTTCCTGTTTTTTTGCGAATCATTGTCATAACCGCTACACACGGCACTGGACTTATTCGCAACCGTTTTTCTATTTCGTTGATCATCGATTTGATCTTTTGTTCCTGACAGGCATCACCGAACTATGGCTGATGATCTCCAAAACGAACTAAAACGCTTCCAGCAAGAGCACCTGCTGCATTTTTGGGAATGCTTAACAATCGCTGAAAGATCGGAGCTCGCCCAGCAAATCCGCGACCTTGATTTAGCGATGCTGGAACGCCTAACCAGTGGTTCGGATCACGCTCCGGATTGGTCTGCCTTGGCCGCGCGGGCGTTACCGCCACAAGCGATTCGATTAAACGACCCTTCGCCAGCCATACAAACTTCGGCTGCACTTGCCGCAGGTGAAGAAGCTTTGCGGGGCGGACGTATCGGTATGATCTTGGCTGCTGGAGGGCAGGGGACCCGCTTGGGCTTCGATCATCCCAAAGGTCTTTTTTCGATCGGTCCCTTGAGTGGGCGAACTCTTTTCCAAATGCATGTCGACCGGTTGCTGGCGATGTCGAAACGTTATGGCGTTCGACTTCCTCTGCTGATCATGACCAGCCCAGCAACAGATGCTGAGACACGCGAATACTTTCATCGCCATCAAAATCTAGGAATGAGTTCCGAGGATCTGATCATTTTCTGTCAGGGCTCAATGCCTGCGGTGGACGAAGCGAGTGGCAAGATACTGCTATCGGCAAAAGGAGAAATTGCTCTTAGCCCAGATGGCCACGGTGGTCTCGTTGCCGCATTGCATCGCCATAGTTTACTGCGTTGGTCTGAGCAGCGTGGTATTGACCACTTCTTCTACGCGCAAGTTGACAACCCGTTGGTTCAGGTGTGCGACCCGATGCTGATCGGCTATCACCTGTTAGCGAAAAGTGAAATGACAACCCAAGTGGTTAAGAAACGCTTTGCTTTGGAAAAGGTCGGTAATGTCGTTTCGATAGATGGCAAGATTCAGATCATTGAATACAGCGATCTGCCAGCTAAGTTTGCTGAGCAGCTTCAGGCGGATGGCTCGCTGAAACTCTGGGCAGGAAATATCGCGGTGCATCTGTTCGATATAGCGTTTCTTCGGCGTGTTGTTCAGTTCGCTGATGGTTTACCATTTCACAGAGCTCGTAAGATCGTCCCCTTTGTTAATTCGGAAGGGGAAATTATCAAACCAGAGCAACCCAATGCGATCAAGTTCGAACGCTTCGTCTTTGATCTGCTGCCGATGGCTGATCGTTCGATCGTGGTCGAGGGAAATGCTCGAGAGGTATTTGCACCGGTTAAAAATGCCAACGGTGCACCTAACGATACCCCAGACGCGACCCGCTCTGCCCTGATGGCCTTACATCGGGATTGGCTACGACGAAGCGGTTGCCGGGTAGAAGACTCTGTCGCCGTAGAAATCCACCCCTCATGGGCACTGGATGCTACCGAGGTTCAATCCCGAATAACTCGGCCAATTTCGCTGGTGAGCGATACCTACTTTGCCTAAGCACCCTCACTCCTTATCGGCGAATCCGGTATGATGGAAGTCAAGAATGATGGAGCCCGAGAGAGCGGCAAAAAACCACTGTTCGACAAACATTGAATCAGAAAAATGAAGTTTAGTTCTTGTCTAGCCACGGGCGATACTTGGGTGCAGGAACTGAAAACCATTTTTCTGTGAAATCGCTAAATCAAACCTATCGAAGAGTAAGTTTTCGTAACAAGGGAAGTATCCGGAATGCTTCATGCAGTAATCATGGCGGGTGGTTCGGGCACGCGATTTTGGCCCGCGAGTCGTCAAGCTCGTCCTAAGCAATTGTTAGCGATGGTCAGTAATCGGACGATGCTGCAATCGACCTTTGATCGGTTGTCAGGCCTAATCTCCAGCGAACATGTCCTTGTGCTGACCAATCATCAATTGGTTGACGAGATCCGCATACAGTTACCCGACATTCCGGCGGAACACATCGTCGGTGAGCCGTGCAAACGCGATACCGCCCCCTGCATTGCACTGGCAGCTTCCCTGGTCACCCAAGCTGACCCTGAGGGCATCATGGTCGTGATGCCTTCGGATCACGTGATTGAAACGAAGGGAGATTTTCAGAAAGCATTGCAACGAGCGGCGAAGCTCATTGAACAAAAGCCCTCGCGGATTATTACCTTTGGCATCAGACCAAGTTATCCAGCCGAATCTTTCGGATACATTCAACGCGGATCAGAACTGAGCGAAGGGGTGTACGAGGTAACCTGCTTCCGGGAAAAACCAAATCTGCAAACTGCCCAGCAGTATGTTTCTTCCGGCGAGTTCTACTGGAATAGCGGTATTTTTGTTTGGAAAGCACAAACCATCCTCGATGCTCTGAAAGAGTTCGAACCAGAAATGTTCGCTCATATCGAGAAAATTGCCGGTTCGATTGGCACCTCGCAATTCCCCACAGTCTTTGCTGAGGAATTCCAAAAGATCAAGGGCAAGTCGATCGATTACGCCGTGATGGAACGCTACAGTGATGTGCTTGTCATGCAAGCTCCGTTTGCCTGGGATGATGTTGGCAGTTGGCAATCCCTCGCTCGCCTCGGCCAAAGTGACAGCGATGGCAACACGTCGCAAGGTAAGTATCTCAATATCGATTCGAAGGACATGATCATTCGGTCCGAGGGGGATCATTTGATTGTGACCATAGGGATGTCCGAAACAATTGTCGTGCACACACCCGATGCCACACTTGTCGCTCCTAAAACGCAAGAAGAAAGAGTGCGCGAAGTTGTCAAAAGACTTGAAGCTGGCGGCATGTTACGCTACCTATAAGTCGCATGTCACAAGAGCGAAACCAACCTGAAAATAACGAACCGGAGAAAGAGCATTCAGGGTCGTCTTCTCCACCCAGTATCGAAAATGGGGAGGAAACGGCAACGGAAGGAAGTCCAGCTTTCGTTGAGACGCCCCAAGAATCTCTTGACCCAATCCCCAAACTTGGACGTTTGGCGGCGATTGATTACGGCACGGTGAGAATGGGGATCGCTGTTTGCGATCCAAGTCAGACCTGGGTAACCCCGTACGAAACATGGGGTCGGCAACCACAGCGAGAGCAAGCCTATTTTCAAGAATTGGTGAGACGGGAATCTCTCGTAGGCATCATCGTAGGCCTTCCGCTCCATAACGACGGCCGCGAAAGCCAGAAGTCGCAAGAAGCGAGAAGCTTTGTCCACCGGCTCCAAAAATCCCTTCAGCTACCGGTGATCTTGTTCGACGAGCGATTCAGTACATCTCATGCCCAGCGACTTTTGGCAGAAACCGGCCTAAGCAAGGCTAAAAAGAAAGCAAAATTGGACCAAATCGCTGCGCACGTGATCCTAGAATCCTATTTGGAATCTTCAAGACAACAGGGATCACCCCCTCAATCGCTGGATGATTTTCAGCAAAAACCGAAACAATAACCCCTCCAAAGAACTGCCTTTTTGATTCGTAATAGGTATTTCGCACGCTTGATCCACGAAATGCCGAAGCAATGGCAATCGCAAGGAACTTTTAAGCACCCCGTGCGTCTGAATGTCAGCAAACGAAATCGGTTCCAGACAATTTTCAGAAGAAGCGTGACTTCTGAGGCTGTTATCGATAGCATAAATTCTTACCTCTTTTGGTTTTTGGACATCGCCATCCTGTCGAGGCTTTGGCGAAAAACAATGGTGTAAATCGTGACCGACGAGTTTTTAGACGAGCTGATCAGCGGTTTCCTTGACGGGGAACTCGAGCCGCAAGAGTTGCGGCAGTTGGAGGAAATTCTCCAACGCGATCCCGAGGCTGCTCGCCGCCTAAAACTTCTACAGAGTGCACGAGTTGCCCTGTCCCGACCGACGGAACACCATCTGCCTGACTCTTTTGCTCAAAGAGTGCTGGAAGCGGCACGAGTTGAGGCACAACGGCTTGGCTTACCCGACTCGCATCCGATCCGTTTGGGTGAAAGCGGTGACAAGGGACACCGAAACACTTCTATCCCGTCGGCACCCTCAGCAGTTGTACTGCCAGAAGTTTCCTATCCCGCACCCGCAAGCGCGAGTGGTAGGTACTGGCAATCGATCGGCTTCGGAGTAGCCGCATCGTTACTGATAGGTGCAGGTAGCTTCTGGTTGATATCTAGAAGTTTTGATTCGGGACCAAATCCACTTCCACTAGCCGGAAACGGTTCGTCACTCAACGGAAAAGCGACTCAGGACAAGGTTTCTGATCCACAGATCGTGCCTAGCAACACGAATAATTTGAAGCCTGACACTCAGATTGTTCAGAACTCAGGCGAACCCAAAACAATTGAAAGTTCTTCCGATTCAAAGAAACCGATGATCGCTTCGGAAGACTCAAGCCCATCAGCATCAAAGTCTCCAGTTGCAAACGTCGCATCGGCCGATACAGCTACCAATAAGCCTGAACCGCCAGCCAACAACTCGAAAAACCCAACGGCACCGGCAATTGAATCGCAAGAGATGAAGTCACTAGCCTCTGCCGCCGGTGGAGTAGAGTCTTTGAATTTGCTCATGGTCGTTGATCTTGAGTTATCAGCTCAGGCCTGGAACGACCGGGCTTTCTCGAAGATTATCAATGAATTTGGAATCGCCTATGAGAAGCCACTTGTCGCCGACAATGCACTAGTGGAACAATTGGGAGCCAGCAGCTTAGTAACCGTCGAAACTCCAGACACGAAAGTCGATACAGAGTCGGGTGAAGTTTATTTTGTATTCGTTCAAGCTCGCGCAGCACGTCTTGATAGTGCAATTAACGAGATGTATCAGCGAGCAGATGAATTTCCAGACGTGTATTTCGATTTGGCGATGGACGCTCCTTGCCAAGATGTCCTGAAACGCCTGGAAACAGGTTCAAAATTCGAAGATGACTCTGAAGATATTTTTGGAATCGCAACTCCGGTAGCGAAATCAGCTGATGGCTTGAAAGGATTCGCTTCACACGCTCCGCGTGGCAAGCGAGTATCTCCGGAACAACGTCAACAGGCAAAATCTGGCAATGCGGGGTCGATCTCATTAAATCCCGTCTCTCAAGTTCTCTTTGTTCTTCGTCGCCCTTCTGGCGCGGAAGGTCGACCTTAGTAAGTCGCTCCTTTGCCGTTTCGATCTTGTCTGCTGCGGCGAATACATCGCGTTGGAATGATGTGGCGCTGGACGAGTTTCGCTATAAAGCAGAAGTCGAATGTATCGCCTAGTCAGCGAGTAGTGTGGAAAGCAAATCGCAATGGTTCCATCGAGATGGAACAAGTCATTGCGATTTGGTGAGACAACGTGCGTGGTGTAGACAATGAATCCCGCGAACGGTGTATTGCGCAAATCGGGAAAACGCTCTGACGTTGGAAAGCGTTTGGGCGATTTGGTGACACAACGTGCGTGGTGCAGACAATGAGTCCCGCGAACTAGACTGCACAGTTACTTGGCTTTTT
>JBEGUT010000268.1:0-6035 GCA_041178745.1 Planctomycetota bacterium
AAGTCATGGTTGGCTGGGATACGGTGTGTGTCGTTTGTTTGGATTGTTTACCAGCAACAACTACACAAAGAGTTACTGAGGGACTCGCGATGCGTCGGTCTTGTTTTGTAAAATCATGATTCGTCGAAAATTCTGTAAGTGGTTCATGGTAGTACTTCGAAATAATTTGGAGGTGATTCCGGATTCTGCGATTGCATCCTTGCCGAAGAGACGAAGTAGCGAACGGCGAGTTTATTTTGCGAGTTAGAACCGGCTTTGCGGTCTTATTCTCGGTCTTTGTGTTTTAGTCACTGCTGAGCATTAGCGTAAGCATGTGTGATAGAAGATGCAGCGGCAGCATTTCACCTGCAAACCGCGAGTAGGTCTCTTGAGATTACCTTAAAAAAAGTTCGCAGGTTGATGCATTGGGTTGCGTGGCATTTAAAGCAATTCCGTTCGATTGTTATTTCCGAGGAGTTACACGCATGAGTCATTCGAATTCGATGTCAACAAAACTTGGAACGTGTTTTCCTAGTGTTGACTATAAACCTCGGAAACCGAGGCAATACTCGCCCCCCATCAAAGCTCGCGTTGAGTCTGCTGCGAGAGAGTTCTATCCTGAGGCCCGGCAATTCTCTGACTATCGTGATTTGTTGGCGATTCCAGAAATAGAGGTTGTGGATATCGCCACGCATCCCCCGATTCGTCCGCAATTGATTCGAGATAGTCTGCAAGCGGGCAAACATGTGCTGAGTCAAAAACCATTTGTGCTCGACCTGGATGTTGGAGAAGAACTGGTTGCCTTTGCTCGAAGATGCGGTAGGCATTTAGCCGTTAATCAGAATGGGCGTTGGGCCCCTCATTTCAGTTACGCTCGAGAAGCGGTCTCATCGGGGTTGATTGGTCAGGCGTTCGCAGCGCACTTGTCGGTGCACTGGGATCATTCTTGGGTTCGGGGAACTGAATTTGAAAAGATCAAGCATCTGATCCTTTACGATTATGCAATACATTGGTTCGACATGCTTCGCTGCCTGCTTCCAGGAGCCAAGGCAACTCGAGTTTTCGCTTCGACACTCAAGGCACCTCATCAGCAGATTGTGCCGCATTTACTTGGTCAAGTGCTGATTGAGTGGGATCGAGCTCAGGCTACTTTGGCTTTTGATGCTGCCCTACCGCAAGGAGAGCAGGAGCGAACTTTTGTTTCGGGAACTGAAGGGAGTATTTGTAGTGTTGGACCGGTTTATCAGGATCAGTCGCTTTCAGTTCGCAATTCGTTAGGTGAATGGCAGCCGCGACTGGAAGGAAAATGGTTTCCTGACGGTTTTCGCGGCACGATGGGAGAATTGCTTTGTAGTATCGAAGAGAATCGGTTTCCCAGAATCGATGCGGAGGATAACCTGCAGAGTTTAGCTTTATGTTTTGCGGCGGTCGCGAGTGCGGAGCTGGGCCAGCCCATAGTACCGGGGGCGATTCGTGTTCTTCCGGAATGATCTATAGAGCGAGCGTTGCGGAAGTAAATTTGTATTTGTCATCCAGGGAGAAGATTTAGAATGTCGTTTGCGCAAAGAGTTGCCGAAGGCGTTGTGGCGAAGGGAAATGGAGTATGTGTGGGTATCGATCCGAGACTGGAAAGCCTACCAGCTTCATTCACCAACGGAATCGACTCCCGCGATCGTGCGGCTCAGGCAGCCGTTTATGCATCGTTCGGTAAAGCAATCATTGATATCGTGGCATCGTTGGTTCCGGTGGTAAAGCCGCAAGCTGCTTTTTTCGAGCAGCTTGGAGCGGCTGGCATGACCGCTTTGGCAGATGTTGTGCAGCACGCGGTCGGACGAGGCTTGATTGTGATTATGGATGGTAAACGCAACGATATCGGCTCGACAGCCGAAGCGTATGCGGATGCTTATCTGGGGCGTGGCTTGCTGAGCGCTTGGGGCTCTGATGCCTTGACCGTTTCCCCTTACCTTGGAAGCGATTCCTTGGAACCGTTTGTAAAAACGTGCGCGCAGCGTGAAGCGGGTATTTTCGTCTTGGTCAAAACATCGAATCCTGGCAGTGGTTTTCTGCAAGATCAATTGCTGGGTGCTGGTCCCAACCGTGGGACCGTTTATCAGCAGATGGCGGCGCTCGTCGAATCGTTGAATCAAGGTCATGAGGCAGCTTGTGGCCTGGGGCCCGTCGGGGCTGTGGTCGGAGCGACTTACCCCGAGCAATTGCAGGAGTTGCGCGGGATCATGTCTAGCAGTTGGATTTTGATTCCAGGCTATGGCGCACAAGGCGGCACTGCGAAAGACGTCGCGTTAGGATTTCGTCAGGATGGATTAGGAGCGTTGGTAAACAGTTCACGGGGAATCATCTTCGCCCACTCGCTCCCGAAATATAAGGACTGCACGACTTGGGAAGCGGCTGTGGAGCGAGCAACGAAAGATATGATCGCGGAGCTAGGTCAGCATACGACGAGACCTTTTCGAAGTTGGTAGTGTTGCTGGCGTGAAAATGGTAAGTCGATGAGAGAAGCTGCCTGAGTTACTGACAGCTGAAGCGTGATGGCTGATTCATCAATTCGATGCGAAAAAAAAGCCGCTCGAGCCGACGATCAGATCGATCGAAGGTGCGAGCGGCTATGTTTTACGGGCTGACTTGATGTATCCGGCGATATCGAATGCGATATTCTGAATCGCAAAAATATCTTGCACTATTTCGGAGTGATGGTGCAGCTCATTTTTTTACCCTGTTGCTGCGAGGGGGATTCGATCTTGCCGATGTCGGACAATGCGGCAATGACCGATTCCATGATGCGTCGACCTTCTTCGACGTGAGCCATTTCACGTCCTTTGAAGATGACTGATACAAGCACCTTGTCTTTGTGTTGCAAAAAGCCCCGAGCTTGCCGCACTTTGAAATCGATATCGTGCTCGCCTGTTTTTGGGCGCAGACGAATTTCTTTTGTTTTGGTTTGATGGGTATGGGTTGCCCCAGCACGTTTTTTATTTTTCTCGTACTTGTACTTACCGAAGTCCATAATTCGGCAGACGGGAGGCTTTTCGGTGGGAGCAACTTCAACTAGGTCGAGCCCGAAATCGCGGGCGCGAGCGATTGCTTCTTCCGTGGGGATGACTCCTAGTTGCTTGCCTTCAGGGTCGATGACCCGAACAGGAGAAACTCGAATTTGACTATTGATTCTTGTCTGAGGTTGAGACCGATCGATTGCAAAACCCTTTCGTGAAGTAGTATTCCCATCCTGTAGGCTGCTGTCGCCGGAAAGACCGATGTGCTTTCCTTGGCACATTCCTCAAATTCGGTCCGACGAAGCGACTCTTCGATCACCATCGAGATAGGGCGTTGGCAAGCAACTTGACCAATTGGCTAAGCTTCTTGGACACTCGGGCGAGGGATCGACGGAGGTGTTGTGAGGACGGGAGTGAACATGAATCCTACAATGATTCAGTTTATTTCGTGCCGAGTCAACTATAGACACGGTTTTTCCCTTGATTTTGGACTCAAAGTCGTCCCAGAAAGCTTTCTGTCGCCTGCGGGGACTGCTTTGTAGCCCTTGACTTAACGGCCTAGGATTGGCACTATACCGTTTCTTGAGTGGTACTGCTAACGCAGCGCCATCGAGTTGTCGGGCGGTTAGCTCAGTTGGTTAGAGCGCAACGTTGACATCGTTGAGGTCGTTGGTTCGAGTCCAATACCGCCCACTGTTCATTTGTTCACTATTAGTGCATCACCTTCACAGGCCTTCAATTTTGGCCTTTTTCACTAATAATATCTGCATTCTTAGGCTTCGGGGTCGTTTCTTGAGAGATACCGTTGGACCCCATTTCGACCAACTTTTCTCTCTTTGAGGCCCCCATTTCGCCCACCGGTAAATCGATACTTTGAACCGTCGTTTCTTGAGCTTTTCGATCCGCAATTTCTTCTCGCGACTCCGCTTTGAGCCTAGCCGCAATCGACGGGGAATGTCGGAGGATCTAAGTGGTCTTGGGGTGACGAATGCGTATGAAGAAGTACGGCTGGTAAAGTATTGGCGGTATTAAAAACGCTTCAGCCAATTCAGCTGGCAATACGAAGCGGAATTCCCTGCGACTTCTCGGAACGATTTGGATCATCAGTATCGGAATGGTTTGATCCAGGTCAGTGGCAACTACATACGGCGCGAAGCGAAGCACGTTCAGGTTTCAAAATCCGCCCCCCTTCCCGCTCGCGTTTTCGGCCGCTGCTGCTCCTTCTGCCGCGCCAGTTCGTGGCTCGCGCACCGTCTAGTGGTAATAGCTTGGCCGCCATGCCGAGTTCTATGATATGGATCTAATCGAATCGGATGTTGGGGATCGGGGGTGACGAGTGGGCGGGTAGAGTTGGAGGAGTAAGACGTTGCCATTGAATTTCGTCGGCTAGCAGAAATCGTGATTCGATTGATCGAACCCCGAACTGAAAGCATCTAGTCGATTCGATGGTAACCTCACTTGATTTTTACTACTCCATCTGTTCCGACAATAACGGGTGAATTGACGGACTTTCTTCCGGCAATAATTTTCTAGATACGGCGAGTAAAGCCCGAAATAATTCAGGGTAACGGTATGTGTAATCGTGTTTCGAAATTATTGTCGGAACGCCTACCGCAAAATTTATAAGTTGTCTGGCTTAATCAATGGAAGATGCATCCAAATATGCTCTCGTTCTGCTCGTTTGCTTTTGTGGCTGCGACCGAAATCGTGACTCTGCCAGTAAGATCGCCTTCAACAGTATCGCTGAGCATAATGTCTCCGATCAATCCGTTGTGACGTCTGCTGAACCCACTGCTTATAATATTGAACCGGGCTTCTATCGTGACGGTGCTGACTACGAGCGTGTCTCGGGTGTTCTTGCAAAATCAGACGCTCATATCCTGCTGGACTACCAGTCCGGCGTTGAATGTTACGACAAAATATCCAAAACACGATCAAAACCGGAGGATATAAACGACGTAAAATCTTTATTGGCTTCGATCGAAAACAAACATGTGGTGACGGTGTCTACTGGCAAGGCTGCGTGGGACAAATACGATGAATACATCGCGAAGGTTGCTGGATTCGCAGATGAACTGGGCTTTGACATGACAATTGTGACTGATGACAACGCTCAAGGTTTGGTAATCTCAAAGGTGATTCAACACAAGAACTGAAATCGCCAGATAACTAAGCGTTGCAGCCAAGCGGCGGGTCGACCGAGTCCAGATGGAAACTTTACTTACCGCCGCTGGCTGAACGGCGGCGTTACCAGAAGCAGTTTTTATGAATAGTAATCGACACTTGAACGGCGACGAGTATGCGGTAGTCATCGGAATGTCAGCACCGGGCACTCCAGGCGATCCGCACTTCGGAATTGATATTGGCAAGGTGTTGAAATACACCGTCAACCATCCGTATTTTGAACAAGACCGAGTTCGCGGCTACTATGACTACGGATTCTGCGTGCCTAGTGGAAAACATGCTGGGTGGGTCTGTCTCAAGAATAGCCTGCTGCCCAAGCACTCGAGGCTTGAATTGCAGATAATCGGTAACAACGTACGGATTAGTCTTCGTGATTTAGGACACGCTGTCGTCAAGGAGACGATCGTACCATCTACGGAGATTCTCTCCCGCGGATTTAATCTGCAAAACGTGAACGATAATCATGGATTGATCCTCCCTCAGCAATTGGCCCAGTACTTGGTGGACTCCATACTCTGAGAAATACAATGCCGACTTTACTTCTTAAATGAAAATGTCTAAACGGCAAGCAATCTTATAGAGTGGAGTCGGCGGTTGAGTCGGTTTTGAAATTATCGCATTTCGCGCCGACCCGCTGATGCCGGTCGTTAGCGCAGAAACCAAACTATGTGGCAATGATAACTTCCGAAAGAATATGGACTGCCATCAAAAATGTGACCCCAATGATGCGAGAGACTAAATCGCTATGACCAGCCCCTCGTGTAAACAGTTTTGTTGTTGAGTCATCATGAAATGTCAGCAGCATTCGAATTGGGTAGCAGCGGGACGAAATTAATGAGGATGGAATGTTTATGTTGAGATGGT
>JBEGUT010000269.1:0-6031 GCA_041178745.1 Planctomycetota bacterium
GATCCATCGTCCGTACCGTCTAAATCGTCACCGACATCATCATCGGCATCGTCCTCATCCCCCCCCCACGAGGCTACAATGAATTGCCCCGGTAATTGGCCAGCTAGCCCAGCTAGTGTTAAGCGAACGGTTGCACCACAAATCAGTTCGCTCGCGCAGCCTCCTGACATTGAATTGGCCCGCATCAATTCGAACCAAGCTTGATCGGCCTCTGTATTCCACAGCATGCCCGGATGCTCCTGTTTGCCATGAACTAAAACTGCATTACTACGCTAACCAAATCATTCCCGCGAAAAACACTCGTCGCTTCAGGGCCCGTGGGGAACTAATACCCCCCCCGACTTTTTTGCGATTCAAATCTTTCGGAATCATCTATTGCGAGGTCGACTAAGTATATCAAGAGCCATTCTCTTTGATGACTACCCTAGGTCCTCAATGTTTCCCTCTCGATTTCCTCGTCAATCGTATTCTTGCTTGTTGATCACTTTCCGGGCTGGCCCTTGGTTCGGCAGGGCTCTAGAAAATCGCCACCAATTCTTGTAGCAAACTGCTGGCAGACTGCTTCACCCTGACTGCATTCGTGCGGTCGGGCAATTCGGAAGGAACTCAAATCTTCCAAACGCAGCCCAACAAACCAACCGCTGAAAGATAATCATCCCCCCAAAAGAGATTTCCTGCTAGCCCCGTAAAAGAGTCGCCAAGTTAGCTGGCGCTGTCAACGGGCAGGAAAGATCGGAATCGCAATTTTATCAGTAAAACTTCTGCGACATGGGTGACCTATTACCTAGTTAAGCCTCCTTCTCAATTGAACTGGGCCTTCCCGGACTACACACAGTGCCCTCAAACTACACCGCAAGTATCTAGACAAAACGTACCTTGGTGCCTCTACCTTGGTGCCTCAAATCGGCAGTCCTTCCCGCTACAGGGTCGACATCTAGATCGTGCTGGCACCAAAGGCGATTCCTCAGAATAGTCGCATGCTCCTCATTGGCTAGCCCCTTCTGGTTCCGATTGCACCGCCCCATCCGAGAATGAAATCCAAAGCGATGAGTTAACATAACCTCCTCCCACTCAAGACATATAACTTTTCCCAGCGTCTTGAGCGAAGGAACATTTCGCATACTTGGTGAACCGCGGATACTTAGCGACTTCTCAGCCTGACTCCAATGAGTTCACTAGCGACCAAATTGTCGCAGGCTAAGGGAAGAAGCAAGATCATCTACAAACGCTTCCCGGCAACCGTTGAGACATCGACAGATTCAACAAATAAGATCTTGTTTTCAACAAATTGTCTTTTTTCAAAACACCATTTGTTGCTTTGCAGCAACGTAATTGGCATGCCAAAAAAAGGAGGTTGCCTCCATTTCAAGCGATTTATTTTTTATCTCGCCTGCCGATGTGGCAGTTTTGCAAAGCCAATTCTCTTTTGAATTGCAAATTCGACTTCGATTTTCGTCAGTTTTTTTCTGGTTTTCGCGATTGAGTTGTGTCGCTTTCGTAGGGTTTTATCCACTTGTTCGATTCTTGCGAAATGTTCTCTTTTTTCGTGAACTTCTAAGGGCAACGATGCGTCTCAGTTCATAGGCACGGCATTTGCTGCTACGTAGTTTAACAGCAGCTTTTCCATGTTCGCGAAGCCTTGTAAAAATCCATCAAAGTTGATCGGCAACTTTGAAATCTGGTTCGTCGGCTCTTTTCTACCGGGCAGGATAGAGGGGTGGACAATGAATACCAAGAGCGAGTCAAACACGCGTTCGGAATCCTCTGTGAAGACGGGTACCGTTCCCAGTTGGGATCGCGGCGGTTGGGTGGTTTTGCAAAGTCGACTTGAGAGAGTTGACCACAGCGAATTGGAAAAATGGATTGATGCCCATCTGAATGAACTCGAAGCAAACTTTCCGCAATTCGAAACCGCAACTTCACTCAAGAAGTCGGTTAAGAACTCGCTAGGTCGCTAAGATCCTTGGCAGCTTGAACTCCGATAATTCTTTCTCATACGGGATAACCTTGCTGCCAGACTCACGAATTCCGGCGCTGGCACAGACAGTTTACTCTGCTTGACTTTCCTAGAAAAAGCTTCCAGGGACAAACGTCGCCCAAACTCAACTATCGACGGTTGGTAAGGATTGATCCGAGCCCGATGACGGATCCTCGGATCTTGAGAACATCTTCTTAGATGCTTGACTGACACTCGGTAAGAGCAAACCTGTCGCGGTTAACAAAATTCCAACGACCAAATACCAAGTTAATGGTTCAGCAAAAATCATCACTCCAGCAATCGCTGCCATGGCTGCTTGAGACGCATTGATCAAATGAACGTAGACCACATTGAGATGCTGTAATGCGTTTGCCAGTGCATAAAAGGCTAAGGCATTGAGCACCCCAGCAAATAGCATTTTTTGATAATCCGCGAAGGTGACAGCGGAGATATAAGATGGTCCGTATTGCCAAACCGACCAACTGGCTAGCGAAATAAATCCAATCACCGAAAGCAAAATCAGCGTCATCTCGATCGACATCCCAGCCTTCATGCCGCGACGCATTACGGCTCCTAAAGTCGAATATGCAAAACCGGAAACCATATTTCCGAGAACCGCCAATGTTACCAGTCCGACTTTTTGCTCTGAGAGATTCAATGCCTTAACTTCCGCTTGAGCTCCAAGCGTGAGCACCGTCACTGCGACCATGAGCAAAAGGATCGATATCAGCGTTTCTTTACCAACGTACTCTTTAAGAAACACTTTGCCGATCGCCGCACTTCCGATGATCATCGACCCAAAGAGCAATGGCACCGACAAAGCTAATCCAATGATTCCCAAACTCCACTGAAATAAAACGTTACCAAAGATCTGAGTGAAAACCCCAGTCACCAGCAACCATAGTACGTGCCCATGAGAAGCCACCAAGGATTGGCCTCTAAAAATACGAATCAGTAACAGTGGTGTCATGAGCACCAAAGTTGGAAACGTTCTTACACAAGCGACAAATACAGGTTCTAGATCCGTCACGCTACGCAAACAGATGTTGGTCGCCGTGTATCCTACCGCCGCAAGCAACCCGCAAAGCGGAGCAATTAATCGCCAGTTCACTACGGGTTTGGAATTCACAATAACCACTCTAGAAATAAATTCGCACTCACCAGCACCAACGGCGATATCGAGGGTACTCAACTGACTTTTCAGAGACGCTGCAACACTTTGGAATGCATAGGTTCGGAGCGATCCCCGCTCTAAGTAACAAGCCGAATCGATTTGCAAATAAATGGACTCGAGAAAGCTTCTCGACAGCCTCTGCCCCAATTTCAAATCTGATTCCAAGCTATCGCTGAACTACCGAGCCCAATTGCGGGAGCTCACCACGCAACCTCGGGTTTGGGCTAGGTTCAACCACATCGCTCATGGTAGTCTAGGTCATATCGCAAAAGTTTCTAGTGCCAGAATTTGTGTCACTCTGCTACCGAACGATCAGGGATTTGACGATGAAAGCCGTTCTTTGCTGGATTGTCCCATCAGTTTTTTCCATTTTGGCTATGGTATTTCCTGCGCCCCCCCCCGAATCCCAACCACCTTTACTCCGAAATGAGCAGCCGCTTCCAGAAAATCTTCCAACTGAACCACCGACGAAGTTTGATAAGAGTGATCCACTCTTTCAGGAACTTCTGAAACAGATTGAGAAAAATGGTCCCTTCTTAAAGGACCCATCCAACCATCTACCGCCTGCTGATGGTGACAGGAACCATCATCCCAAAGGACTCTTAGAGGATGCAGCGAACTTGCCTTTTGGAGAAAACAGGACCTCGGTCGAACGAAGATGGTTTACGATCGAGAACCTTCTCCGCCAAGCTCGAGAACTTAAAGAAAATGCAACCGCATTACGCCACGCTGGTCTCAACGAACAGAGCGATCGACTTGAGAAGATCATTCAAGAACTTCGGCAAATCGCCCTTGAATCCGCCCCTGCCTCATAACCCAAACGCACTAGCTTTCCAACACAGGCAACTCTTTGGGCAATCAGACGATTTAATCTGTAACGACCTTACGGCGGAAAATGAAGTCTGAGTACCAAGCTTGCCGATCGACAAACGATAGGAAGAGCTAGGTCGCCAGGAGACTTGCGAAGGAACGCACAGGATGAGTCGCAAATTAATCGCCGCATGGATTGTCGGTTCGTTATTTTCAGTGGCACCGCAGGCTCAGGCTGACTGGAACGATTTTTGGCATACGGTACACGTCGATTATCATCGCGCCAACGAATGGCCCCACCCCTTCCGCACCATTGATGCTGAATCGGTTCGGGCCCCTTTCGAAGTGATGAAAAACAATGGTTGGCGAGCCTACAACACCATTGGTGAACCGCTGTTCGATTCGGCAACGAACACGCTGACACCAGCCGGAAGACGCCAAGTCCAATGGATCATGACACAAGCTCCTCAGCATCGACGCGTTGTTTTTGTTCTGAAAGCTGAAACACCGCAACAAACGGCAGATCGAGTTGCAGCGGTCCAACAAACCGTCAACCAACTTCAAGCTGGGGGCCCACCCGTTGGCGTCTTTGTGACAGATGTCGTCCCACATCGTTCCCCAGGACAGTACCAGACAGCGATTTCACGATCGCTTATGAACACCATCCCTGCTCCTCGACTTCCCTCATTCAATGGTCTTTCTAACCCAGATTCTGGGGCCTCCAGCAACGCTTCCCCAGTTGGAACCGGCCAGTAAAAACACGCGCAACTCATCTTAAATGCTAGCGTGATAAATTTTAACGATTGTAGCGAATAGTCTTAACATACCGACCGATTTGGTTCGATGAATCATTCGATAGGAAGTTTTTTCCCGTTCGAGATGATCGTTGTGTCGAGGAGGTTGGACCAATGACCCTTTCACCAAACTTTCGTAAACTTTTGCTCGCAGGTCTCATTAGCTCAGCTTCTTTGGGCTGCAATACGACCGGCGGTGCGAAGCAATCGTGGTGGCCATGGTCGGGGACAAGTTCCGCTGCTTCAGATGCGATGGGCTCGACCACTTCCAGTTTCTCCGATAAATCTCGCGGCTTGACCGGTCAGTGGAATTCGTTGACGGCAGCGACCAACAGCGCTTACCAGAAAACGAAAGCGACCGTAACAGGAGCTTTCTCGACGAAAGCCGCGACAGATCACACCGACCCAACCAAGTTAGATAGTAAAATCGAGTCGATCGGCCCTGAAGTTTACGTCGCTTATGGTCAGGTATGCGAGACAACCGGCAAGTTCGGCGATGCGATGGAAAACTACAATAAAGCGCTTTCCATTTCGCCAAACAACTCACCCGCTCTAGCCAGTATCGCTCGACTCCACGAGCGTCAAAATAATTCAGCGCAAGCGATCGAGTACTATCAAAAAGCGATCGTTTCAACACCTAATGATGCACAGCTCTACAACGACCTAGGTATGCTCTATTCGAGAACGGGAAAGCCGGAAGAGGCACGCCAAAAAATTGAACAAGCTATCGCGATTCGCCCCAACGAAGCGAAATACCACAGCAACCTAGCTGCGGTTTATTTGGATAGCGGTAAAGCAGACTTGGCAATGCAGACCATGCAAAAGGGCAATACACCGGCGATGGCCAATTATAACATGGCTGTCTTGCTCGCCCAACGCAATCAGCTTCCCGCTGCTCAACAGCATCTTGCTACGGCACTGCAGCAAGACCCTAATTTGCAACCTGCCCGCGACATGATGAACAAGCTTGGCGGCCCACAAGCGATGCAGCAAACCTACAACGCTTACCAGACCGCGTCGAACGTTTACCAAGCCGTACGAGATCTTTCGGCGACAACGCCAGCCAATGGTCAACTTGCCTCGAATCCCGTGTATAACAATGAGCAA
The DNA here is from genome assembly GCA_041178745.1 of Planctomycetota bacterium. Lineage (GTDB taxonomy): Bacteria > Planctomycetota > Planctomycetia > Pirellulales > Pirellulaceae > JAFLCP01. The sequence goes on from JBEGUT010000269.1 coordinate 5,864, forward strand.
GTGGCAACCGCATCGACAAACATTGCTGCCCCTCAAGGGATCATGAATCCGCTTGCTCCCGTACAACCCGGTACCCCACTTCAACCTGTCATGAGTCCGACTGCTCCAGCCACTCCAGTACCCTCACTTCCTACAATTCCGAGTATTGAGGGAACGGCACCTGCGACG
>JBEGUT010000270.1:0-6028 GCA_041178745.1 Planctomycetota bacterium
TGGCCTTTGCCAAACTTCCTCCATATGAAACCAACTCTCACCAAGTCCTGCTCGCACCTGCACCACAAGCACTCAAAACTTCACCATTACCGCATTCCCATGCCGGCAAGTTTCCAACTCACACGAGTCCTCGCAACTCTTTTGCTAGGGTATTTCTTCTTTAACGGGCAAACTTTATTTGCCGAAGAATCATCAACCTCCCCCGACCCAGTTGCCAGCACTCGCGTCTTGGAGACTCTCCAACAAATCTTAAAAGACTCCTCCCCCACTCCCGAACAACTACAACCAATCGCCACTACCCCGTTATCCAAACAGGATGCAAAGCAAGCCCTTAAATTGCTTCAAGACAAAACGATCGCCGTTGCTCGCGATACCCGCAAAAAAGAATTCGAAGATCGATTGTTAAAGGAAGGCAACTTGGAAATGCCCTTCCAGTATCGCACACTTGGCGACGCTCCTGACAATGGTCGTAGTCTCTACATCTCCATGCACGGAGGAGGTGGCACGACCAAACAAGTCAACGATGGACAATGGCGAAATCAAATCGGCCTCTACACACCAGAAGAAGGTGTCTATGTCGCTCCTCGCGCACCAACCAATACTTGGAATCTTTGGCATCAAGACCACATCGACAAATTCTTTGTCCGACTCATCGAAGATTTTGTCCTCTTCGAAAATGTAAATCCTAATCGAGTCTTCCTTATGGGCTATTCCGCCGGAGGTGACGGCGTATATCAACTCGCTCCCCGAATGTCCGATCGGTTCGCCGCAGCCAGTATGATGGCAGGTCACCCCAATGAAACCGATGCCATCGGCCTACGTAATCTTCCGTTTGCGATCTTCATGGGTGGAAAAGACTCTGCCTACCAACGCAATAAGATTGCCGAACAATGGCAAATGCGTCTTGCCGAACTCCGCGAAGGTGACCCAGATGGCTATAACCATCTCGTAAAAATCTATCCCGAATCCGGACACTGGATGAATCAACAAGATGCGGAAGCTTTACCTTGGATGGCAAAATTCAATCGCAACAGTTGGCCCAAAAAAGTTGTTTGGAAACAAGACGACGTCACTCATCAACGCTTCTACTGGCTAGAACTCTCCCCGGATCGCGCTCAAGGTGGCGATACGATCGTCGCTCAGATCGATGGCCAGATAATTCAAATCCGCTCCAATGATGTTGATCAGTTGATCCTCAACCTCAACGATGAATTACTGGACCTAGATCAACCCGTCAAAATCTGCTGGAACGAAGAAGTCTGCTTCGAAGGCACGATCGCTCGCACCATCGCTGCTATTCAATCCAACTTCGCCTCTGAACTTCTCCCCACCGCACCCGGCACGGCTCAAATTAAAGTCAAGCGGGAATCGCGAGGTGCAAGTAACGATGAGCAACTAAAGTTTTGGTTACAGAACATGCTCGTTCATCACCATTATTCCGACACCGAAGCTGCTGAAGTGCTCGGCTTGACGGCCTCCTCCGTTCAGGAAAATGCCAAGCGTCTCGGTATCGACCTATCTCAAAACGTTGCACCCAAAAAAGCTGATGAGCCTTTGTTGATGCTCCCCTACCCTGGCGGTCGTCATCCTCGAATCGGATTTCTCGATGGTGCATTGAAACCTCAACGCGAAACCAAGATCAGCGTTTTCGCTCCCTGGGATTCTTTAAGCTACACGGTGATCGATGTTCCCGAAGCTGTATGGTCCAACCTCGGTTTGACTTACTTGGCTCACACTCATGTCGATACCATCTGGTCACTCAAGAAAATTGATCTTCCCCAACTCGAATGGGAACGAGTTTCCGACCACGAGTTGAAAATCAGCAGAACTCTTCCCAACGGGATCAAGTTCGATGTCCAAGCAGTCTCATCTAGCGACCACATCCAACTGGAAATGAAGCTTTTTAATGGCACCGATGCACCACTGAGTGATCTTCGAGTCCAAATGTGTGCGATGCTGAAAGGGATGAAAGGTTTTGAGCAACAAACCAACGATAACAAAATATTTAGAAATGCTTTCGCCGCTTGCAAAAATGACGACGGAACCCGTTGGGTCATCTGGGCTTGGCAACCCATTCAGCGAAGTTGGGGAAACGCACCCTGCCCCTGCCTTCATGCTGATCCCCAATTCCCCGATTGCCCTCCTGGAGAAACCAAAACGGTTTCCGGTTGGTTCTCTTTCTATGAAGGGACAGATATCGACGGCGAACTGAAACGTATCGAATCCCAGTGGAAGTAGTGACTCAAGTCCTACAACTTTGCACAGCACTCCTGACTGTATTTCGCTGAATCCTAATTCAATCCTTTGCATGAACCATTCTAGAGCATGATCAACTTGGTGGCAGCGCTACCAAGATTGATCTCCGCTTCGTCGATCGCAACTTTCACCATGCCCCGACCATTCGGCTGTAAGGCTCCCCTCGCGTGCCTTTTCGGGATCCAATATGATCCTGGAGCGAAAATCAGTTTTGTTGCGATGAGGGAACATGGCTATGAGAACTGGACTGCCTACTTCTGGTGGTCGACCCATTTCGATGTTTTGATTCAATCGTTAACCTTGGTCGGGATTGACTGTGGCGATATTGGTCTTGAAAACGTATAGTATTTTGTCCGAGGAATCGACAAAAAATAGCAGTAAGGAATAGTAACCAACTGTTCCTTAGTCGCTAATAGTGAGTCGCTAATAGTGTGGCATCGTAGTCCGACTGTTAAAAAAACTGACGATTAAAATCATTTGCTGCAATTGAAACTAGAATCCAGCTGATAGTATCGGAATTGCCAATGGATCTTCGGCCATGCGTTCAATCGGAATCATCAACCGTTGAGCTGGAAATTGGCTTGGCCGATGAACAGGATCGAAAGGAGATCTATCGTCAGCGTCATCAGGTCTATTCGGCTGAGCTTGGACAACACGCGGCAAATTGTGACGAATCGATCAGTGACCCGATCGACGAAATCAATATCTACCTCGTGGTAAAACGTCTTGGAAGTATTGTAGGATTCATCAGCATAACACCCAAAGGGTCGCCACGTTTTTCAATTGACAAGTATCTCGATCGGATTCAATTCAAGGAATTAGACTGGGATTCACTCTACGAGATCAGGCTGTTTACCGTCATCCCAGACGAGCGAAACACTTCGGTAGCATCCTTGCTGTTATACGGTGCAGCAAGATGGCTCCAGGAAAACAAGGCAAGTAGTTGTATTGCCATGGGCCGGAAGGAGGTAATGCGCCTTTATCGAAAGATTGGATTCTTCCCGCTCGGAAAAACTATAAAGAGTGGCGATGTCGAGTTCGAATTAATGATGATCGACAACCTGCAAATAGATGAAGCCTTAAAAAGATTCGAAAAGGTTCGAGCCCGTATTGGATGGTCGGTCCATTGGAATTTCAGCTTTCCTCGCATCCGGGAAATCAATTGCTATCACGGGGGTGCCTCTATTGAGTCGCTGTGTTGCAATCCTGACAAACTTGAATCACAGAAAACCATCATCAACGCTGATGTGCTAGACGCCTGGTTTCCGGTTTCGCCTTCTGCGCTTTCTGCAATGGCTGACCACATTTCGTGGTTGGCAAAAACATCCCCCCCTGTCTTGTCGTACGATCTGGAAAAAACGATTGGCAAACAGCGTGGGATCGATCCCAATTCTGTATTGGCGGGAGCCGGTTCGTCAGATCTAATCTTTCGTGCTTTCCAGAATTGGCTGGATTACTCATCGCGAGTACTCCTCGTAACGCCTTGCTATGGCGAATACGAGTATGTTTGCCGTCAAGTGATTGGATGCCAAGTCGATTATTTGGAAACTTCGGTTGAAAACGGATTTTCCCTTGACCAGGAAGAACTCGTCTCTCGACTTGCTGAAAATAGTTATGACTTGGTCGTAATTGTTAATCCAAATAACCCTACCGGAGTCTTTTGGAGCCGGATGGACTGGGAACGAGTAGTCGATCGAATTCCTGGAAAGACTCGTGTTTGGATCGATGAATGTTATATCGATTTTGTGGATTCACGACAGTCGCTGGAGAGGGTTGCATCGAAACGGAATCAACTGATCGTTTGCAAATCCCTTTCTAAGTGTTTGGCGTTGAGCGGGCTGCGAGTTGGTTATTTGACATGCTCGTCTGGAATGTGTGATGAGCTTCGGCGCGTGACTCCTCCCTGGAATATCGGCATGTTGGGACAGATTGCGGCTACAGCAGCCCTTCAAGATCGGTCCTATTACGACGAAAGATACCGGGAAACGCATGCCTTGAGACAACAGCTAGAATCAGACTTGCATCAACTGGGATTTGTCGTTGTACCCGGCACAGCTAACTTCACGCTTGTCTATCTTCCTCCGGGAATTGCAAAACTCGATTTTTTGAGCCGATGTCGGGCTCGTCAACTCTTTATTCGGGATATGTTTCCAACAAGTCCTTGCCTGGGCGAGCGAGCTGTCCGAATCGCAGTCAAATCTGAACCGGAGTGCCGTCGAATGATCGATATTATTCGGCAAACACTTCTAGAGTGTGGGACGTGAAAGTGAGAGCATTCCTGAATCGTCACCTATTCGGTCGAATCCACAGTTCGACCATCGTGTTCAATGACGCGAGGGAGGATCCACGTATCGATCGAGTTGCCCTCGATCTTCGGGATTCGGATCGACTTATGGTCATCACTTCTGCAGGATGCAATGTTCTCGATTACCTGCTGGCCGGTGTGCAACATATCGATGCAGTCGATATCAATCCTTATCAGAATGCCTTGTTGGAACTCAAGATCTCCGGCATCAAGAATCTCGACTACGATGCGTTCTTCAAGATCTTTGGAAAGGGAGTTCATCCACATATCCGATCGATCTATATGGACGGACTTCGACAGGATTTGTCTAAATCTGCGAGGGAATTCTGGGACCGCAAATTCTATTTGTTCTCCGGCCTGAAGAATGGTGGCACTTTTTATTTTAGCGGTCCCTGTGGCATTTTGGCGAGAATGATCAATGCTTATATCGATCATTGGACTCGACTGAGACCGGAGGTTGTAGAGATCTTTTCTTGTCAGGATTTGGCTAGTCAAGAAGAACTATACAACCGGAAGATCAAGGACAAGTTTTGGGGCGGCTTTCTGCGTTGGCTGGCTGGTCGTGACTTTACACTTGCTTTACTGGGCGTGCCTCTGATGCAACGCCGCCAGATCGAAAAGAGTTATCCTGGCGGTGTCTCAGCATTTATTCAGTCTCGTTTGTCCAACGTATTCACCAAAATCCCGTTGACTGATAATTACCATTGGCGCATCTACTTGTTCGGTTGTTACTCAACGACCTGCTGCCCCGAATATCTAAAGCCTGACAATTTCGAGAGACTAAAGAAAGGATTAATAAGTCGCGTTGACGTGCATACTTGCACCGTTTCCGAGTTCCTTCTGCAGTCGGGATCGCCGATCAATAAATTTGTCCTATTGGATCACATGGATTGGTTGGCAGATGATGGAAATGAGGAACTAAGCAGGGAGTGGCAAGGAATAGTAAATCGGTCAGCTCCGGAATCGAGAGTCATTTGGCGAAGCGGTGGGATGGAGACGGACTTCGTGAATAAGACTCAGTTGCATCTTGGCGGAAAACAACTTTCAGTTGGTGATCTGCTTGAATATCAAACTGAGCTCGCCAATCAGCTTCATCCGATTGATCGAGTCCAGACCTACGCCAGCTTTCATATCGCAGATCTGAAGAAGTGATTGAGAACACTCGATGAACCGCTATGAACAGCCTTTGCAATCCACAGTAGACTCATCAACCTTGGTTCACTCGCGCCACCCAAAAATCAGAGGCAGCGCCACGCACGGGTCAAGCAGTAGCTACGATGCCATCCCATGGATTAGTCCGCGTTCGACCGGAGCCCGGGAAACAGGTAGAAGGTAGTTACCGAATTGATTGATCGCAATCCGAACAACGCGTTTGCCAGTCCAATCTAGGGAAGATAACTGATCTGCCGCGAGCCAACCCGAATGCCGGAGCCGGTAAATCCTTGCTAATAGACCTTAAGAATTTGA
>JBEGUT010000271.1:0-6015 GCA_041178745.1 Planctomycetota bacterium
GCCCAACATGATTGTCGAGGCTTCATGGGGATGATGAACCTCAGGAGGAAACTTCTCGGTACCATGAAAGGTTCGGAAGTATGCTCGGAAAGTATAAACGGCTGTCAGCAAGGCTGTCGCCAACCCGATTGCCAACCAAACCATGAACAAACCGCCATACTGCGGATCGCTGGTCTGCGAAGCGAGCAAGCCCAAAATGCTTTCCTTGCTGAAGAAGCCTGCAAGTGGAGGGCAACCAGCCAGAGCCAAAGCTCCGATCAAAAATAGGATGTGAGTTGAAGGCAGCACTTTCTTCAAACCGCTGAACTGCCGCATATCAATCACATCACCCATGGCATGCATAACGTTTCCTGCCGACAAGAAGAGCAACGCTTTGAAGAATGCATGGGTGATCAAATGGAACATCGCAGCCACTACAGCTAGCGAAATCATATGCTCACCCAAGCCGGCACCGAACGCTAGGAACATGTAGCCGAGTTGGCTCACCGTCGAATAAGCAAGGACTCGCTTGAGATCGTCTTGGAATAAAGCAATGGTCCCTGCCAGTAGTGCTGTAATAGCACCTAACCAGCCCGCATAGATCAAAACATTTGGGGTCAGTTCCAACAGGGGCGACATACGAGCCAGCAAGTAAACACCCGCAGTCACCATCGTCGCAGCATGGATCAATGCGCTAACGGGAGTAGGACCTTCCATCGCATCCGGCAACCACACATGGAATGGAAATTGGGCCGACTTACCTATCGCACCGATCAGAAGCAAAAACCCAACCCATCCCAATAGATCTGGATGGCGTTCAGCTAGAATTGGAACCGCTTGAAAAATCGTATCGAAGTCGAGGCGACCTAAAACACCATTGGTAGAAACCTCAGTCAAGCCAACGCCGTACCACAGCGTGATAATACCGATCAAAAATCCACAGTCGGCCAATCGATTGACTAGGAATGCCTTCATCGCTGCTGCTGCAGCCGAAGGCTTTTGAAACCAGAAACCAATCAACAAGTAACTGCACAATCCCACGCATTCCCAGAATGCGTACAACACCAGCAAGTTACCTGCTAACACCAGCATGGTCATCGAAAATACGAAAGCGCTGATCACTGCAAAGAAGCGGGTGTAACCTGGGTCACCCTTCATGTAGCCAGTCGAATAAATTGCCACAAGCAACGAAATCCAGGTAACCACATTGAGCTGTGACAAGCTGATACCGTCAAACCTCAGCGATACAGGCAGCTGGATGCGGCCAATACTTAGCCACTGAAAGCCTTCCACGATGGTAACTTGCCCTGCTTCGCCGGTTGATAACAAGTACAACGAAGCAATAGCCGCTGTCACCAAACCAGCAATAGCAGGAAAGTGCGCAATTTCTCCGCCGCGTCGTCTGAAATGCATCAATGCACAAATCAGGCAACCGACGAGCGGTGCGAGCGGAATGAGCCAAGCAATGTTCGACATGAGATCTATTCCATAATGTCCGGCTCGAAGCGAATCGAGCCATTCAGGTTATAAGCGATTTATCCTAAGCCTTGTTGGGAGCAATTTCGGAGTCCGTCGTCGTGATTCTCGAAGGAGCCTTGGTAGTCAGAGGATCGATACCCGCTGGAGTCAGGTGTGGATACTCAACAACGGGCTCAGAGACTACTACTTTGGATTCTTTCAAGACAGGTTCTGTTGACTCTTTCAAGGCACTCCACGCTCCGATATCCAAAGAATTCTTCCTTCGATACAGAGCAACAACTAACGCCAATGCGATGGCCGCCTCGCAAGAGGCAACCGTGAGAATCAAAATCGCAAACAACTGCCCTTGATAATTAGAATGGTGCATTCCGAATGCGATGAAGTTGGTCGCAACACCTGCCAGCATCAGTTCGACCGAAAGAAAAATCAAAATAAGATTCTTCCTGGTCAGAAAACCGACCATTCCCATCGCAAAGAGAACCGATCCAAGTAGGAGGGTCTGAATGGTAACAGGACTCATCCTCGTGTTCCTTGCTTTAGAGAATAGGTTTCTTCGGAGCCTGCGTGTCCACCTGCAATTTGCGCCGAGTGTGTTTCGTCCCCATCATCCTGGGCGATCACGATAGCAGCGATCGTTGCGATCAACAGCAAGATTCCCGCCAGCTCGATGGTCAGTAGGTAGTCCGTGAACATCGCTTTTCCTAAACCAGCCACCATCGTCGACTCTTTCTCAGTCGCCGTAGCAGCTTTCGGCAATTGCGAGATTGCAGCGAACAACAGAACCAGCAAAGCAGCTCCTGCAATCACGCTTGTCTTGGGAGCATTCAACGTGATATCCGACCACTGCAGATTGGACTTCTGTGCGAACATCAATACAAACAAGAAGATAATGATCGTGGCACCTGCGTAAACAATCGTAGTAGCCGCTGCGATGAACGGAGCATCATTTAGAATGAAGACGACACACGAAGAGATTACTACGGTCGCGAAGCTAAGAGCTGCGTAAACAGGTTGACGAAAGCTGAGAAAACCAACCCCTGCAAATATCGAAATCCACATAAAGACCAAGAGTAGCAGTTGCGACACACTCCACTGCTCAGCCAGTAGATGCACCGCCATCGCTCCACCAACGGCAGCCAATCCTGTCCCGAGTGCCCCTTTGGAAACCTTGCCGTTTACTGTTGCCGATTGAACAATCATCAATCCCAGCGTTCCCAGCACGAGTCCTGCGATCATCCAGGGACTCATCGCCAGTCGGGCGAAGTCCAGTTGGGAGAAAATAATGGGAATCATGCCGATCACTTCCAAAGGTCTGTTGATGAATGAAGCTGAAATTTAGATGAAAGAAAAGGAAACACAACCGACCGTTTTATTGCTCTTTTAAAATGTCCGATGCGGGGCCGAGAACACCGCGTTTGGTTCTCACTGGATCCTTACCGGTGCCGCTGGTTTGATCGTAGACTTCAAGAAGCTTTTCACGATCAAAAACCATCTCCTCGCGACTCATTCCAGTGAGGTCGTAAATGCTTGTCAATTCGATCGCGTCGACCGGGCATGCCTGCTCGCACATCCCACAGTAGATACATCGAAGCTCATCGATTTCGAACTTCGCAGGGTACTTATCGCGATCGGCCCACTGCGGATCATCTTTCGATGTTGAAGTCGCTTCGATCGTGATGCAGTTAGCGGGACATGCTGTCTGGCACAGAAAACACGCCACGCATTTGACTCGACCTTTGTCGTCGCGATTGAGTCGATGAACGCCGCGATAGTTAGGTGGAATATTCGGCTCTACTTCCGGATACTGCCGCGTCTCATTCTTACTGAAAATACGCTTCACCGTGGTGCCGATACCAGCCGCGATAGCAGGGAGGTAAAGGGACTCCATCATGTTCATCTTAGGCACATCGGCCCAAGTTACCGTTTTCTCGCGTTTGCGAACTTCTTCGCTCATGACCTTGAGCCCTCCCATTGTTCTTTCGGCGACGAACTTCGAGTTCTGCTGGCAGAAGATGTGGACCGGCCTTCAATTCGATCCTTGGAAACCGACACATTCAACATACCTGCCGCGATCAGCAAAAAGAGCGATATACCAGCTAACCACCATCGCGAAATATCTAACGTCAACACAACCGCTAATGCTGCCAAGTTCAACATGCCCAGCGGAATCAATGCTTTCCAAGCAACTCCCATCAGTTGATCGAAACGGAAGCGAGGCAATGTCCAGCGTAGCTGCATAATGAAACCAACAACTAATGCAACTTTCGCTAAGAGCACACACCAGCGAATTGCATAGGCTGTTAAGGTAGAACCTGTGTCGACATCCAAGCCAGGGAAATGCCAGCCGCCAAAGAATAAAAGCACCGTCAAGAAACTAACAGTGACCACGTGCGTGTATTCCGCCAAAAAGAAGAGTACGAATTTGATACCGCTATACTCTGTATGGAAACCTCCGACTAACTCTTGTTCGCACTCCGGAAGGTCGAATGGCAAGCGGTTCGTCTCAGCCAACGCCGAGGTAAAAAAGATGATCGCAGCAAGGGGTTGCCACCAAACATTCCAGCTGGCAAGTCCTGGCCCCTGGGCAGCAACAATTTGTTCGATGTTGAGCGAACCAGCAGCAGCGATCACTCCGATCACCGACAAGCCGAGAGGAATTTCGTAACTGATGAATTGAGCGCAAGATCGAATCGCACCATAAAGACTGTATTTATTATTCGATGCCCAACCTCCGAGAATGATTCCGTAGGCCGAAAGTCCAGAGATTGCTAGAAGGAACAACAATCCGATATCGACTCCAGGAGCGATGATGGCGCGAAACCCTGTTGGAGGCTCTGTCGGCGTCGGTCCGAAAGGAACAACGGCGATTGAGAGCATGGCGCAAATCAAACCGATGGTCGGAGCAAGGACGTAAACCGGCTTGAAAACGTGATCTGGAATCACTTGTTCTTTCAAGAAAATCTTGATCCCATCAGCGATCGCTTGAAACAAGCCTGCCGGACCAACGCGGTTAGGACCAACGCGATTTTGAATCAGCGCAGCCAATTTGCGTTCGATAAATGTCATGTAAAGTCCGGCGATAGGTACGACCGCCAGAACAATTCCCATCGCGACCGACAGGGGCCAAAACGTATTCCAATCCATCATCGCAGCACCACCGTCCCTTCGTTACCTACTTCTCCGGTCGATAGACTTGAGAAGACTGGTATCAGCGTGGACATCTCTTTCAAAATCGAAGCCGAATGGAACAATCCCTTACGACCTGCCAACTCCATGAGAATACGGCCATCGCTTCGGGCTTCACCCGGCGGTCGCACCGCGATGTTGTACCGCTGAGCTAGGCCAGCATGGTTGATTACAGTACCTTCCCGTTCCGCAAAAGCCGCTCCCGCTAGCACGAAATCTGCTTGGTCGCTGATAGGACTACGGAGAATGTCCATAACAATCAAGACTTTCAGTTCGCTCATTCGTCGTGCCAACGACGCATCACCTAAGCCGCCTGGATTACCACCGACGATGAAGGCTCCATCGACACTCTTCTCGTCGATCATCTTCATCGCGCGAGCGAATGGAATCACCTCTCCCTGATGATGTTGCAAGACCGCTTCAACTCCACGGCGATTAGGGCACTTCTCGGCGCGAATCGTGAACTTGACCTTGTCGGCCGCAGGCGACTTACCTCGAGGCCCCTTGGGATACAGATCATCTTCTCCGTCAACAGGCACATCACCTAGGGCAAGCGTGATACCTCGGTTCAAGGTCTTGAGATAGCTCGACAAAAGATGAGCTTCTTCGCATGTCATAAACGGTGACAAAACCGCTACAAACTTCTTGCCATCGCGCCCAGCAACTTCAGTGATCGACTTCTGCACATCCTGCAGAACCGAAGGCCATGGATCAACAAATGTCAAATCATCTTGAACGGTGTTTGGTTGGGTAGCGACTTGAGTTGTAGAAGTGAGCTTTCCTTTTCGTGCCGCTTTCAAACGATCGGGGCTATCGATGTACTTCCAACCAAAACGCCCATCGTCGCACATGAAGGAGCCTTGGGCTTTCGGATTCTCCCGGGGACGAAGGCGGTAGACTTTGTTCTCTTTATCGTTCTGATCAACTTCGACACTGCATCCGGTGCTGCAACCAGCACAAACGCTGTTGGAACTCTTGAGCCACCAAACTCGTTTCTTGTAAAGAAAGTCTTTGCTACAGAGTGCACCAACAGGGCAGATATCGACAACGTTACCCGCTAACTTGTTATTGCAAGGTTGGCCAGGAAAGACGTCAATTTCTTCAAGGCTACCGCGGTTGATCACATGCAATTCCGCCGTGCCGCTGATTTCTCTTGTAAAGCGAACACACCGGGTACACATCACGCAGCGGTCAGTGAACAGTGCGATCTGATCACCGATATGGTACTTGTCTTCACGTTGTACTTTCGGTTCATTCAAGCGACTGTGGGCTCGTCCGAACTTGTACGTGTAATCCTGCAAGTAACACTCGCCTGCTTGATCGCAAATCGAGCAATCGAGGGGATGATTCAGTAGCAGGTACTCCAGCGTT
>JBEGUT010000272.1:0-6015 GCA_041178745.1 Planctomycetota bacterium
CGTTCAGCCAACCTGGAATCGTCACGATTCCGTTAGGGTTTATCGTGTTGATTGCTGTGTCGCTCGCCACTCGCGGTCGCATGGAATCTGACAAGGTAGATTAGTTTACGGAGAGGTGCGTAATGACGGAAAAATATTGCGTCTCTTTTTTTGCGTGTCGAATAGTGATGCCACTTCAACCGTTCTTTGTCTTATCGCTGTTGGCGGCGTTTCTACTTAGTTGTCCCTCTCTTGTCCTAGCCGAGTTGATTCGAGCAGGCGTTGGCAAAGTCGAGATTACCAATAAGGAGGTTGTACCGGTCAGCGCCCCTCTTTTTGTTAAAGCGTTGGTCTTGCAAACTTCGGAATTTAAAGCTGCCGTTATTACGCTGGATGTTGTTGCTTTAGAGCGAATTGGACCACTCCCTAAAGGTTTTATGAAAACTGTCAGGGATCAATTGCAGGCTCGATTCGGAATCAAACCCAATCATGTTCTTTTTAACACGAGCCATTGCCACGGAAGTTCCTGCGCCGACGTAACGGAGCGAACCGTTGTTGCTGTTGAACAAGCGATTTCCAACTTGGAAGATGTACGAGTTGGTTATGGTGAAGGTTTGGAGACGCGAATCAGTCAGAATCGACGCATGAAGCTGAAGGACGGGAAAGTGGCCGATGTTCGCCATGCTTACAGTGTTCCGCCGGATGAGGAAGTAGCTGAAGCAGGACCGATTGATCCCGAGATAAGCATCCTGCGATTCGATCGTCTCGATGGAAGCTCGAAAGCTCTGCTTTATGTTTTCGCATGTCATCCTATTCAGGGTGTACCCGGCAGTCGCAATACGGCTGACCTTGTTGGGTACTGTTCCCAAGTGATCGAGGAGACTCTGTCACCCGGTACGGTCGCTTTTTTTATGCAAGGTTGTGGAGGAGATATCAATCCGATTCGTTATAAGGATATCACTCATCCTCGCGATGCAGAGTTGTTGGGGAATCTTTTGGCGGTGAGCGTACTCAAGGCAAATCGTGATATTAAAGCCGTGAATGGAAAGAGTTTATCGTGGCATCAGGAAGTGATGTCGTTGCCTCGAGCAGATCTTGCACCTACGATCGCCGATCTAGAAGCAGAGCAGGTTCAGTTAGTCAATAAGCTCCAAGGGACAAGTCTTAATTTTAAAAACTTTCAAAAACTTTATTCGTTTCAGAACGCATTTTCAGAGTTTCCTTCCGCTGATGCAGCGGAGTATATGCATGAAGAGCTGATTCAACGACCCTATCTAAAAGAGTTAGATGCTGAGAATCGCAGAAACGTTGACGCCTATCTGAAAAACATTCATACCATGGAAGCTTTGACGAGAAATCAAACCAATCTCGCTCTTCTGAAGATGCACCACAAAGAGAATCTAGATGCGGCCTCTCGAACCATTGAAGTAGAAGTTGTACGAGTGAAGATCGGCGATTTCAAAATGCTGACCTTTCCTGGAGAGTTGACAGTACAAATCGGACTGAATATCAAGCAGTATTTCAAGGATGAGCCTGTAGCAGTTTGTGGTTACAGCAATGGTTATATTTATTACGCTCCGACGACTGAGCAATTAGCCAATCGCGGTTACGCGCAGGAAGATAGCGATTGCCTGTTGGCACCTCAGTGGCAGGCAATCTTCGAAGACAAGGCGATAGAACTGCTGAAGAAGTAGTTCCGAGGGTTAAGGGCGGACAACATACCAGCTCATCCCTTCTGCTGCGATGTCGACCGAAAGTACGATCGAATAATCGCGATCGAGTTTTAGGGTTTGCGTGTTCCCATGCGAATCTTCAACCCTAGCGGAACCTGTTAATCCAGAGTAGTACAACGGTATTTTTAAATTGCGTTGAACAGCTTTTTTCTGGGGATTGAATACTGCGATCAATGCTCGCTTCTCCAGTTTTGGATTGACGTGCATCATCCAGTCAGGTTCTCGCGCGTCGGCTCGTCGACCATGGATCAGATCGCTTTCGAGGATATCACGATGTTCCTTGAACCAACGCACTTTTTCTTTAACCATATCGCGAGTCGTATCGGTATCGAACAAGCGAGGTCCACGATAGCAAGCTTGGACGCCGAGTGCCAAATTCGAATCGAGCATGCGAGCGTAGTGATCGAGATGTTCGGAAAGTGGTTCGATCGTCGCTGCCGCACCTCCACCGTGATATTGAGTCAATGGGACGAACATCCAGCCCATGCTAGGAAGTTTCTCCCAGGTACCATCGTAAATATTCTGGCGAGTGTGAATGACTTGTTGTTCGCGTGGTAAGGACCAGTTAACTTCACGGTAACCCATTCCTGTTTTATTGGAGCCTGAGAGAAAATAGTGATCGGGCACATTTAGGTAGATGCCTTCACTGCGGCACCAGCGATAGAACTCAGAAATCTCTTTCCACTGTTGCCAGCGAGAATCGGCCAATCCGTTATGTCCAGGATGTTTTTCGCTGGCGCATGGGTCACCTGGGTAGGAGCCGTCATGCTCCAGTAATGTGAATCCACTGTTGCGATGGAATTCAAAGAGTCGCTGAAAGTACTTGATACCCCAGTCGCTTTGCAGGCAAGGCGAGTTGCCAAAGATAGGCTTGAGTCCTTCTGGCATCACGACATCATCTTCAACGCTGATTCGTCTTGAGGCGAGTAGGGAGTAACTGCCGATTTCGATACCCTTGGATTTCGCGTAGTCAGAGAATTTTCTAGCTTGCTCGATCGTTGCTGGAGAACGATTCTCCATATTGAAACCACTACCAAAACTAAGGATAAGCATTTCGAAGCCGATTTCCGCACATTGATCGATCGCCTGGAAGACAGATTTCGTGTCCGAAGCGATCAAGTGCATCATCAGTGGATTCTCAGTTGCCCACGGGCTGATCGTACGGAAAAGTCTGCGAACAGCTAACCCATTGCGTTCGCGATCCGTGCTGTCTTGTGGCAACACCCAAGCTCGATATGACTCGAAGGCTTCTCCTTTCGCGATGCGAAGCGACGGGCCTAAGTCGGGACCAACGTTGAGCAAACAGGGTGTTTTTTTCTCGTAGTTAACTTGCGTATGAAAGTCTGGATCGCTTTGCCAGCGATAGGATCGCCGATTCGCACCGGCCGATGTCATGCCACCAAATGACATATCCGTTTCAATATGAAAATTAGGTGGAGTTCTGCCCACCGAAAGCTCATCTACTTCCGAAACAAATTCGACTGCTGCTAGTAATTCACTCGAGTAGGAGTCGATGGTGATCGGTTGCTCGGAACGATTGGTCAGCGTGATCCACTTGCAATAACATGGCAGGCCATCGTACATCTCGTAGTGAACCGAAACGAGTAGGTCTTTCTGCAGCGCGGCTTCTGCTGCTTTGAGTAATTTCGGATCAAATGCGCCATAAGCTGCTACCGACGAGATTCGGCAGCGAGTCCAGTTGGTTGATTGGGCATCGGAATCTGAGTCAGACGAGGAGCCGCGGCGATCCGTTTTTCCTACAGAGAAGCTCGTTGGAAAACTACCGTCGTGCTCGAGAGAAAACAATTTTGTAAAGGGAGTTGCCTGGTTCGAGGCATCGGTCACTTCCCAAACCAATTGATCTTTCTCAATCCGTACGCGTAGTCGATAAGTACGTCCCGTGTCGAGGCCACCATCCGTCGCCGCGAATTTTGGCAAAGAGATCAGTGATTCGTTGCCGTTATCGCGTAATTCAAAGTGACCGTGAACTCCCCGATCTCCTGGGCGTAGATTGACTTTGACAGTTCGCTTGGGGAATGAGAGTGTCAGACCTGGTCCCCAACTTGTGTCTTGGTCGGTGCCAGGATCAATGACTGTTTCGACCAAGGATACCGGTTGCGAGAGCGAGTAATTGGCAAAGCAATGCTTGCCGGGCAGTGAGTATATTTCCCCGGGCTTTCCTTCGTTTTGAAAACTTATCCTTTCAGCGGCGTTGGATCGCGAAATTTTCCACTGGTCGCTCAGGGAAGTGAAGGTGTCATTGAGGATCGTAGGTCGTCCCGCAGCGGAAGGAAGGTTGGGATGGGATGAAGCTGTAGGCATTGTAAAATCAAGTCGAAGCGAAACACCTGGTGGCGGCCATTTGCTTTCACCCGCATGATGACGCACTCGTTTCCAACGAAACCGTTCAACTGGTTTACCGATTTCGTAGCCACTGAATTGAAGTGCAGTAGGAGACGACTTCATTTGCTCAAGCCATTCTGGAGTGAGAAAAGCAAGATTGGGTTGGCCTGTCAAACCGCCAACTTCATATTTCTGCCCATCGACAGTGATCTCCGCTTCAGGCTTGACTCCGCGGAGAAGACTTTCGCCAGTAACAAGATGATCTAAGGCGATGGTTGCGGCATTGGGAGTAATTCGAAAACTGCGGCGCAGTAGACCATTCGACATGTCGAGCCGTTTGCCTTGCTCGGCGACTTTGACTTCCGCAACAAAGGATTCCGGAGCGATCAACCAATCAGGCGATTGCGCGATCGTTGGAGGGTTTGCGCCTATCAGAAACGTAGTAGAAGCAATGACAAGGAAGGAAGAGCGAAGTATTTGACTGCAGAAAGTTGATAGCGAAATTTTCATAGCGGGAGAACCAAAAGGTGGGCTGCGAATAGAGGAGTCGGCGACATTGAGATGATGAAGAAATGCTGAATCTTCATGATTGTAATTCAGTAGCCAGCATTTTAGGAGATGGAATAGGATTCGGGGGAATAGGCAAGCAAGAATAAGAAGAACTATTCGCAAACTAGCTTGTAAATGAGCGGAACTTTTTTGTTTGAAACGTGTTTGATAATCGAGAAATCAAATTGATATTCTCTCCTAAAATTCTGCTTTGTTGCTGGATGACTCGGGGGATCACTTTAGTTGATTTCGTTTTCGGCAGCGCGTGTAGGGACTCGCGGAAAATGGCAAGCTGACTTTGGCACGGTGTCCGTTTGTTGTTTCATTTCTAACGCGGTTCAAGGTAGAGCCTAAAAATGATGTTTGGATTTTATGTTGATTTTTCAATTCTTTTCCCCTGGCTTTTTCTCGCGGGAATCTTAGTTTCGCTCGGAATTGCCGCTTCTTATTTGTCGGCAATCTTTTTCGGGCGAAAAAATGGACTGCGGTGGTTCGGTTGGATCAAGCAGAGTTGGTGTTTGTCGACGCTATTTTTCGTCGTACTTCTCTGGTTGATTCCACTCTATGTGCGAGGGCTATTTGGCAGTGATGATGCTTTCCACGATAGTCTTGTTCTTGTTTGCAGTGCTTTGAATTGCGGTTTGGTCGGGTGGTGGCTTTACCATGGAAGATTTCAATTTGCCAGAAAAAAAGTGCTAGTGAAGTTAATCTCCGGTCTATTCTCCCTTTTGCTAGTGGTGGCGATATTCGGTGGATTATTTTCTTCGTGGCGATCGATCGAATTGCAGTCGATGAGTCGATCGCAGTTGCTGATCTCGATAGCAGATCATTTGCGACCGGTGATAGATAAGGTTGGGAGAACCGATCAGGGGCGTGAGATACCACTGTTTGCATGGGATGAAGCATCACAGGATCAGAAAGCATTGTGGTGTAATACCTCTATCGATCCCGAATATGTTGCGAAAACGATTGTTCGAAGCGAGCCGGATTTAAAGTCGAACTGTCACGGCTGGGTTTTTGCTGGAGGTGAATTCTTGCTGATGCCTGAAGCAGTTGAAATGATCCTAGCGGATAATTCATTCCTGGAAGTGTCGTCGCCAATGCCAGGCGATGTGGTGGTCTATCGAGATAACAAAGGAGTTATCATTCATTCCGGAATTATCCGAGCCATTTTGGGTAATAGTATGGTGGGAGAAGCGATAACCATTTTGGTAGAAAGCAAGTGGGGATTAGGAAGTTGCTATCTTCATCCTGTGGATTGTCAGCCTTACTCGCAGAGCTTTGCCTTTTATCGTCGTACGGGTGGGCATCATGGCATTGAGGTTGGCGAGCAACAGACGGACTACAGCCGAGCTGAGGAAGTTGCTCTAGAAATTCTCTAGCCACCAAAGGTCATATCGATCGGACCATA
>JBEGUT010000273.1:0-6012 GCA_041178745.1 Planctomycetota bacterium
TGGCGCAGCAAATCGTGTTGGGATCGAAGGAAGTATTCAATTTTGGGGTGCATCCTTTGTCAGCGATCCCTATGGTAATTTGCTGCATCGCGCTGTGCATGTCGAGGAAGAGATCGTGATCGTGCCGTGCGATCTAAGTCGCATCGACACCGCTCGCACTCACTGGCCCTTCCTGCGAGATCGCCGCGTTGACGCTTATGCACCTTTAACGAAACGGTTTATCGACGATGAGTGAAAGTCATCGAAACTCTGAGCGATCCAGTTATGTTTGGCCTGCCGAGTGGCATCCGCATGATGCTACTTGGATTTCCTGGCCGCATAATCCGAATACTTGGCCCGGTAGGATGGCTCCTATACCTGATGCGTTTGAACGATTCATTCGCACGGTTGCAGAAGTAGAACAGGTTCATGTTTTGGCAGGACCTGCGCACGCAGCCCAAGAAGCTGCGCGAAGATTTCAAAAATCGCCACGAATTCAACTACACAATTTCGTAACCAATGATTGCTGGGTGCGCGATTACGGTCCCACCTTCGTTTTGGATTCGAAAGACGGTTCGTTGGTCGGTGTTCATTGGATTTATACCGCTTGGGGTGGAAAGTATCCGCCGTTCGATGAAGATGCGAAAAATGGTGCTCGTATCTGCGATGCTGTCGGTGCATCTCGAGTCGCCTCTCCGTTGGTCTGTGAAGGTGGTGGACTGGAAACCGATGGCGAAGGGACACTTCTTACTACAAAGTCTTGCCTGCTCAATCCAAGCCGTAATCCGGATAGAAGCGAAGCGGAAATCACTTCGCACCTGTGCGATATGCTAGGCGTTACCAAAGTCATTTGGCTCGATGAAACAGAGCTCGATGGAGATGATACCGACGGGCATATCGATCAACTGGCAAGATTTGTGGCTCCTGGAAGGGTCGTCGTTGCGTCAAGAGGTGTCGAGTCGGATACCAATATCGAGAGCCTCACCGCAATGCGTCGGCAACTTCAGGAATGCACCGATGCGCAAGGTAGAAAACTGGAGATCATTGATCTACCTACTCCGCCTCCTCGCTGGATTAATGGCCAACGCGTCCCGGAAAGCTATTGTAATTTCTATATCGCTAACGAAATTGTCGTAGTACCTGAATTCAAGCATCGACCCTCGGATCAGCGGGCCGCAGCGATCTTGCGCGAGCAATTTCCACATCATAAAATTGTACCGCTCGATGCGAGCGATATGATTTGGGGACTAGGAGCGTTTCACTGCGCCTCCCAGCAGCAGCCTCGATCAGTATCAATCGGTCAGGAAGCGAAAGAAGATTAGGACGTCAATAACGAGAATCTGATTTGAATCCAAGGTGAAAGCCCGTAATCGCAATGATGATGGGATTGATCTTGGTTGAGAGATTCTATCTACAGTGGAGCTGGTAGATCACGGCGACAGAAATACCAACTGCCAATCAAGTGAAAAAGTAAACCGAGGCTAAGCAGTAGGAGTGTGTAACCGAGTGGTCCTGGACCTACCAAATTTCCTTGGGTGTTGTACTCAAATAAGGCCCATGCTAAGTCGGGTTGCTTCGTGGTTACACGGACAATATCGTCCGGACGGTAACCGCTGAAGAAAGTGAGATAAAGAGCCCAGCTGGTGGCTGGTGTTGATTTACCTAACAGATAAAGCATGAGCTGAAGCACATAGATACACAGCACTAATCCAATAGTTCGCCAGCGATAGCGGTCAAACGCACTGAACATAACGCTGAGGCCAAATACAAAAAATCCAAATCCGAATAGATTAAGTGCTGGTGGAATGTAGAGCGAAGAATCGACCCGGTCTTTCAGCGGTACCCAGATCGGTTCCCTTTCGCTCTTGTTATTTAGAAATGTATCGATTGGAATGTCGACTGCGAGCCAAGGGAGTCGCACGGATGAAGCAGGTGGCGTCTCGCGAATACTGAGGTTTTCGATACCGAAATGAATGCCAACCCACACCAGAGCACATAGAAGCATAAGCCCTGTTACGGTAACAAGTGCATGAGAACCGAGAATGGCACGGCGTGTTACGGGTTGGCCGAGCAGCATCTCCATGGTTCCGCGATTGATTTCCCCACTGACTACATCGCTGCCGCGCGCAATTGCCCAAACCAACACACAGAGAATCACGACCGGTTCATCAAACGTCATCGCAATACTTCCTGCGTAGGTAAGAAACTGCGATACGGGCACAGGCGAGAATTTTTCAAACGGACGAAGCTGTTCCAGTAATGGTTCCAGCCTTGAGAGTTCAAATTGAGCAACGATCCAAAGTCGCATCCAACAGAAGAACGGAAGTATCGCTGCACATGCCGCGAGTAGCAGCCAGCTTTCGCTCCAGTATTTCTTGACCAAGGCGTGAATCATCGCGTGGTGCTCCTGTTGAGCGAAGTCATCGCCGCTGGAAACTGGATTGTTTGTGCAGGGGGATGCACTTGCTGGTAGACATGATCAAGCCCACGAGCTTCGATGCGAAGCTGAGTCCAAGACTGCTGCCCCAGCCACGGCATCAGGGAACTTAGGTCTCCTTGTAAATCGAGGACCACCTCTCCCCCACCCTGCCTTACCACTTGAATGCGAGACCGAAGTGTTTCCGGAATATCGCTGTAGTCTTGGTCGCTTCGAGCGAACAGCCGATGTGACTGCTGTAATTCTGAAAGATGAAGGCGTTTCACTAGCTGGCCTCGCTTGAGTAAAACGACTTCGTCACAAACCTCTTCGATTTCGCTGAGAACATGTGAAGAAAATATCACCGTCTGTCCTTGCTGTTGCGCCTCGCGAACAAGTGACAAAACTTCATTGCGAACCGTTGGATCGAGATTTGCGGTTGGCTCATCGAGAATGATCAAGGGTACGGAGCTACCGAGTACGGCGACCAGCGCGAGTTTTTGTCGCATGCCAGTCGACATAAAGACAACGCGGCGCGACAGATCCAGTTCTAGTCTTTCAGCCAATTGCCGATGACGATCGGGATGAATGAGAGGCCGCATCGACGCAAAGAACTGAAGGACTTCATTGCCGCGCATCTGACGAAATAAACGTGCATCGCCAGGTAAATAGGCCGTTACTTGTCGAACAGCTACGGTCTGTTTCACGCAATCATAGCCGAGGATCTTACCCCAGCCGCCAGAGGGCTGAAGAAAGCCAAGCAGTGTTCGTACTAAGGTTGACTTACCTGCTCCATTTGGACCCAGCAAACCAAATACCTGACCTCGATGCACTTCCAGCGTGCAACGATCGAGAGCCAATAGCGAGCCATAACGCTTCGTCAGCTCGCTGGTTTGCAATACGTAGTCCATTCCTTCTAATAACCTTTACCTTTACGTGTCATCGGTCGATCCGACTTCATAAACGTCTAGCGCTGGGAGTACAAAGATTTTTCCATCACCCATGCGACCTGATCGAGCTACATCGATCACTCGCCTTAACACCTCTTCCACCCGTTCATCATCGACCCAAATAACGATTTCGACTTTCGACAAAAAAGCTAACGCGTATTCTGTCTCGGAATATTGATCTAGATAACTCTTCTGACGGCCATAGCCTTTCACCTCATTAACGCTGAGCGCATCAAGGGGAACCGATTTCAGATTCTCAAGAACCTTCTCGGCAAGAAATGGGCGAACTACGGCAATGACTTGTTTCACGAAATATCGATCCGGCAGATGGCACAGTATTCTTAGTCGAGGTCAAGAAGCCACTAGTAGCCTACTTCCTGAAGAAGTTGATGGCAGGTTGAGAGGTAGCTATCACCAAAGAGATTCCAATGGTTGAGTAAATGATACAACCGATAGATACGGCTGCGTACCTGCCAACCCTCGGGAAGTGGATAAACCGCTTGGTAGCCCTCGCGGAAAGTAGCAGGAAAACCCCCAAAAAGTTCGATCATGCCCCATTCCGCTTCGCGATCTCCGTAATAGGAGGCTGGATCGATCAACACGGCTTGCCCCTGCTGATCAAAGAGAACATTTCCGCTCCAAAGGTCACCATGGATAAGGCTCGGCAAAGCAGAATGGCTCCGCAGTAATACCGGCATATCATCAATAAGCTTTTGAAGGCGATTCAGCAGAGACGGCGAGATCGTACCTCGCGCTTGCAGCAATTCCACTTGATATAGGATTCGGTGCTGTGCGAAGAACTCTGGCCACGAGGTCGACCATAGATTTTTTTGCGATGTTGCACCGATATAGTTATCTGAATCCCAGCCGTAACGTGTCTCGTTGTTCAGAAGGTGAAGCGAAGCGAGTTGTTGTCCAAATCGAAGCCAGTGATGCGGCTGAGGAGGACTCACCGCGATCGCCTCCAGAACCAAGCCGCAAAGATTTAGTTCCGGCACCTCAATCAGAGTATAGATCTCAGGGATGCGCAAAAGATTGGCTCTTCGCAGAGCATCGAGCGCGAATGCCTCCTGATGAAACATATTCCGAAGATCGAAGCGATTTGATTTGATGAAAAATCTTTCACCATTCTCGAACTGCCAGATCTCAGCCGAGTGAATGCAGCCGCCGGAACAAAGTTTTCGAGTCGGCTTTCCATGATAAGCACGACCTGTCGTTTTGCGAACTTCCCGGCAGACCGCTTCGCTCCATCGCTCCATCGATTGACTCACTTAGAAAGTTTCTTCCTCAATCGATCTTACCTTTTCGCGACGGGAGGGAGGAACAACCGGTGTGATACTTACCTTGCTTCGCTTGAGTTCTTCAATTTGTAAAGCCATCCTCTGAATGAGATTGGCTATCTCAGTACCTGCAGCATCACCCACATGAACCTGAAGAGCTTTTCGAGTGCCCTGACTTAATCCTAGTGAACTTTTCGACATAGACTTCTCACTCCTTGTGATTTTAAATCATTCATGGGGGATTTTGGTTATCGAATGCTTTGCCAGCGTTACTCAACCGTAACACTTTTGGCCAGATTGCGAGGCTTGTCGACATCGCATCCTCGCAGTACGGCGATATGGTAAGCGAGTAATTGGAGTGGTATCGCAGTTACGATAGGCTGAATGAAATCCTCAGCTTGAGGAATCTCGATAATATCATCTGCTAACTTTTCGATACGATTATCGCGATGATCGACGATGGCAATGACAGGACCGCGGCGAGCTTTGACTTCCTGCAAATTGCTCATGACTTTTTCAAACACGTTGCCTCTCGGTACGATGAATACCGAAGGAGTGTTTTCATCGACCAGTGCAATTGGTCCATGTTTCATCTCGGCTGCAGGATAGCCTTCGGCGTGAATGTAACTGATTTCCTTCAGCTTCAAAGCACCTTCGAGCGCCGAGGGGAAGTTGTAGTTACGGCCGAGGTAAAGGAAATTCGTTGCATCGGCATATTTCGCAGCCACAGCTGCCACCTGTGCTTCGCATTGTAAAGCCCGCTGTATCAGGTTCGGCAACTGTTCTAATTGATCGATGATTCGCAGGCCGGCTTCATAGCTCAAATGTCGCAGACGCCCAAAGTAAAGCGCCAGCATGGAGAGGACAAGTAACTGCGATGTGTAGGCCTTGGTGGAAGCGACGCCGATTTCAGGTCCAGCGTGCAAGTAGATACCGCCATCGGCTTCTTGGGCGATGCTGGATCCAATAACGTTACAGATGGCAAGTGTGTGGTGCCCCTTGCGTTTCATTTCGCGTAGAGCGGCCAATGTGTCTGCAGTTTCTCCGCTTTGCGTGATCCCGAAGATAAGCGTGTCCGAATCAACGGGTGGATTGCGATAACGAAGTTCGCTGGCATATTCAACTTCAACAGGAATACGAGCTAATTCTTCGATAAGATATTCACCCACCAGAGCAGAATGCCAGCTCGTTCCGCAACCGGTGAGAATGATTCGGTTGGTAGAACGCAATTGCTGAGTCGTCAGATTTAAGCCGCCGAACTTCGCAGTTGCATTCTCACGATCGAGGCGTCCTCGCATCGCATTGGTTAGCGACTCGGGTTGTTCGAAGATTTCTTTCTGCATGAAATGTTTGTAGCCATGCATTGCGACGTCAGCGGTTTCACCTT
>JBEGUT010000274.1:0-6009 GCA_041178745.1 Planctomycetota bacterium
ATCCAATCCCCATCGAAAAGAATTCATTAAACCTTGTACGTTGTTGCGACCAAATCCCGTAGCCCATACTTCTCCCTGCTTGGCTGTTGGAACACCTGCCCCCTTGATCGAATCAGAGAACCAAAACAGATCCGGAGCAGCCCCCACCAAGACACCATTTCCACTCAGAGCCAAAGCAGTCGGCCACGATAGTTTTTCAGCGAGCGTTTCAACACGATCCATCCTGCCATCTTGATCCGTGTCCTCCAAGCGACGCAATCTTCCGAGAGATTCTTTATCCTGCTCGCTGTAGTCGATCATTTCGATTACTAGCAAGCGGCCTTGAGCATCAAAAGCGAACGCAACTGGATCCACCACTAGCGGCTCGGAAGCGACAAGCTCGATTTCAAACTCAGGTAATGTTTCAATCGATTGGTACGCTTCCTCTAATGTCTTCGGCGGAACCCGTTCAAGCTTTACCATCTCAATCTTTTTATCGCCTACCTCCTTCGGCACTTGCCACGCAGACGCGGCGTTGGCCATCACAACCATGGAGATAGAGAAAAGCCATAATGGCAACGACTGAAAACTTTTCTTTTGCAACCAATGGATCATTCGGTGAAACATGAAGAAAAAAATCCGCGGCATATGTGAGGAGGGAAAAGCTGGAAGGGTAGTCCGACTGGATATGCTTTCTCATCTAAAGGTCAAGCGACGCAACAAGAATAAGAAAGCCGTCTTTCATTTTGGCAAACCAACTCGCCGTAGAATAGTCACCGAAGACAATTTTGCTCAGATAAACGCTCGCGAATTAATCGTGTCCCTCCCAGCAAAACAGACCCTTTACCCAGAGATTTTCTATGCGATATCGCGATACCCTTTGCTATCCATTGAAATACCCACAAGCTGCCAACTTAATCCATCGCTCGCCAAAAAATAGAGGTTTTGCCCGCTTCAAAATAAATAGACGGTCAAAACATAATCCATCATTGATAAAGAATATCGTGCAACAATACCGTAATACCAAGAGACACTTTCTCTGGCATTGCGACCATCCAGCGTATTTAATAGGGACACGGAGCACTGCCTGTCGACACGGAGCACTGTCTGTCCATCTCTCACAGACCACCCATTCAAAAGCCTCAATGAGCCAATCTATGTTTCAACGTTGTGCAATATGGTGCGTCGCACTACTGTGCCTAATCATTACGCCTCAACTCTCCGCCAAAACATTTAAAGTTGGATTTGGCAAACAAAACATCACTCCAGCGCGACCGATGCCGATGTGGGGATATGGTGCTCGACACGATGCGCTATCCACGGGTGTGAATGACTCGCTCTATGCCAAAGCGGTCGTGATCGAAGCGGGGAATGATCGATTAGCAATTGTTGGATTGGATCTTGGTCGCTCTCCCGCCGGCGACTCGATGGAAAGAATTCGCAAAGCGATTCTCGATGAATTCAAAATCGAATGGGTCATGCTCTGCGGATCGCATACTCACCATGGTCCCGTCATTGAGTTGCGTGATAAGGAAGGGGAGGGAAAGGGGCGATTTGACGATGCTGTCACCTATGCAGCCGACCTTGAAGCAAAGATTGTGCAAGCGATTGGTACCGCTGTGGGAAACTTGCAAGATGCCAAAATTGGCTGGGGCTCACAGAATGTTTCGATGAATCGCAATCGTCACTCGAAGATCGAGCCTAAGCCTGTCGATCCCGAACTCGGCGTGATCCGCTTGGACAACCTCGAAGGAAAACCAATCGCATTGCTCGTTAACTACGCTGCTCACCCCACAATGCTGAAGACAGAAGATCTGCGTTACTCGGCCGACTGGCCAGGTCAAATGATGAAGGCTACAGAAACAACATTGCAAACCAACTGCGTCTTTTTGCAAGGCGCTAGCGGCGATCTGTCACCTCAACCCACTGAAGAAACACGCTCCATCGAAACCTTCGGAGCCAAACTTTCCGAATCAGTCATCGCTGTTCACAACAGTATCACGACGACCGTTCCACAGCGACCATCGATTCGTGCGAAACGTCGAACATTTGAATTCACCTCTCGATTACCACTGCGAGAACCGCTAACGCAAATGGTTTTTCGCCAAGCTTTCTTCCCCGAACTTGTCACCGCTACGCTAGCGGCCGAAGCGAAGGACGACAAAGTACGACCCGAAATGACTACACTCTTGATCAATCGACAACTCGCGCTAGTAGGAGCATCAGGAGAATTCTTTTGCCAGCATGCCAACTCACTTAAACAGCGAAGTCGAACAGAAGAGACTTTCTTTATCGGTTACTGCAACGGCCATCACATGTATTTTCCAACCATTGAAGGTGCAGCTGAAGGTGGTTATGGTGCCGACCCAACAGTGAGTTGGGTTGAACTCGGTGCCGGCGAAACCATGATCAATCAAGCGCTCATCGATCTCTTCACCATGCAAGGTAGCTTTCTACCCGCGTTTCCGTAATTGGCTCGTTTGAGCACGAATCACTTGACGTATATGGGATTTGTTAGAATCCAAATCTGCGGCCGTCCGGTATCCAACCACAGCTCCGCACGATAAATCCCTTTTTCATTGCTGCGATAGCTACACTCGTACCCTTGCGACTGATGAACGACTTGACCGTCGCGCAAAATTTTCCAAGTCGCATCTTGAGCGCAAATACCCTGAAAATCGACCTCCGCTGCCGCAGATATCTCCCCACCAAGATCGCAACTCGCCTCTACCGACTTCGCTCGCCAAGAAAACCCACGCCCGCTCGCCAGCCCATCGAAGCAGACATAAGCCCTACCGGCTCGCAACGCCTCCCACACAGCTTCTATCGTTTGCTCTCGCATCAACAGATAGGTTCCCGCATGTCGCAGACTGCGTTCATACGGATCCAGTAATATTTCAAAAACAACATCACCCTCCTTGGCATCCTCAGGTATATTCACCAACTCAGCCGCAGCTTTCCGATTGAGCTCGAGCAGCTTTTCGCCAAGCGCATCCTCAAGTCGAACCTTGTCTCCTTCGATCACCCGAATCCGAACACCAACGTTTTGGTGCGCATCGTTAGCCGCTACCCCTGTATGAGGATTCGTTTTACAAAGCTCACCCCAACGTTCTAGATATTGCTGAGGATAATCCTGCAAAGCCAAAAGGCTCTCTTGCGGATACTCTCTAAAAAGAGGAGCCGTATTAAGCAACCACAGAGGATTTCGCATCGAAGACATCAATCGCTTCTCTTCTTTAAAATCGGCATGTGTGTTGTAGATTTCATTACCCGTTATTCCGGGGATTTCCAAATCCATTCGCTCTTCAAGATGCGAGATGAATGCCATGCCATCGGCTTGCTGCACCAACTTTGCAAACTCCTCTGTACCTATCGAGCCGATCTCACGCACAGATTCTTTCGGATAGGCAAGCAGACCTTTCGTTTCTGCACCTGGAATCAACAAAACACCATCGCGCAATCCTTGGTGGCCATCTTTCACAAAATCGTAATGCGGAGCGGGATGCTCGGTGAACATGATCACATCGGTGTCGGCTCGCTTAGCCGCCGCTACAATTTCGTCCGGTTTGCCTCGACTATCATGCGACAACAGCGAGTGCACATGCAAATTAGCTCGGTAGACCTTCAGCGGTCCCGGCACTTCTTTCTCTTTTCGCTGCTGTTTGAAACTCTCGATCGCCGCACGAGTCGCCTTAAGCTGCTTGCGGGTCATTCGATCCAGGGCATCTTCGCCAAGCACCGACGAGGTTAGATGCCACATCGCAAACAATCCAATCAGTCCAAGTACCGGTTGACTTATGCGCATCATGTGAGTCTTGTCCACAAATAAGATAAGGGATGATTTGCCTCGTAACGGTTTCAAAGATCTCGATCATACGAATCGTGGTTATGGCTTTTGATCGGTGGAAGTCAATTGACTGTGCAGCCAACTAGCTATTAATTCTCGCGACTCTTCAGGTACCGAATGTTTTTTCCCATGCACAAAAAAGGCGAAACGATCCGCAGCTTCCTCTAGCTGAAACGCTTTCATCACTTCAAGATTCATCAAAACGCGCTGACGCTGCGTCAACTCCACTCCATCGTTGACTGCCGATATATCAAGCAGCGCTCGAGGCGCAACGAGCGCCATGATTTCATGAAAATCAATCGGTGGTAATCGCCCTTCCAAGAGACCTGGTCGGATGTGTTTGAAGTAGATATACCAGCGATCCCTCGCCCACTCTTTCACCTGATCGTTGTATCGAAAAAAGGAGGCACCGCAATTACAAGCTGCTGCCTTAATTCGTTCGTCGTAAGCCGCTAAAAAAATCGAACCATGCCCACCAAGCGAATGCCCCATACATCCAATACGATCCTTGTCCACTTCGGGCAATGATTGCAAGACATCAATAGCGATCGAGTGCTCATAGGTAAACTTTCCGACCGATGTCCACTCGGGATGTCGCTGATGAAAACGGCCCGTTTCATACGCCCCTTCAGGCGGAATGCGTTCCCCGGCAACGAAATGGTCAGGCGCGATCACAATAAAACCATGACGGGCAAGATGATCCAAATGAGCTTTCGTCTTGTCCTCTTCAAGACCAGCTGCTTGCTCTTTGCCTTTGGGATACGTTCCATGCAAGGCAACGATCGCAGGCAAGGGCCCTGACTGATTCAGTGGCAATGCCAAAAAAGCGTGAGCTCTTTCTCCCTCTTCCACAGCGTAGCTGACTAACTTGCGTCGATACACTCCATCGACCACGACCTCTTCGTGGACTTTCAAATCCATCGCCGGCTTGGTTGGCTTATGCTGATCGCGGATCAGATCTAGAAATCTTTGTTTGAGCAGCTTCTTCCGCTGCAACCATTCTTCAGCTGTTTTTATGCCATCGGTTAGATCACTCCACCCCGTCTCGATAACCGGAGGACTCGAAACCGGTCTTACTTTTTCTACCTCTTGGGCATTGAGACAATACGGGGACTCGCAGACCACAACGCTAGTAAACAATCCCAGTATCAACCGCTTCGATACCGCACCTGCGATCCGTGGAGAAAAGATTTTTTTGAGGTTCATGCAACTTCCTTCTCTTGTCGAAAGTAGAGAGATTGGATCGACAGCTTCAACCAAGGCTGGGGATAACCTTAGGCTATCTGGGTTTAGATAATTCGGTAGACTGCGATTTCATTTCAACCGAGGTATATCCCTCTGGCCTCGATTGATTAACAAGCTCATTCGGATCACCATTAGGCTAACGTATTCTTTTCATCGATGGTACCTTTCCAGGATTGTCTTTCAAATTTCTCCTTTTGGTACTGTTGCTTCGCTTGTAATCGATTCAAAGGAATATTGTCATTTCTCGAAAGGAATAATTTGCTCCCCAGCGATCCGAGCCTGTGTTTGAAGAAAGCAAGTGGCATTTTGCTATGAACGGTAGTCGATTCATGGGGCCGATTAGCGTAGACTGAAGGCGCTAGACGCGACGATCCAGCAAGCCTTCAGCAACGACAAGCATCATTCACAAGCAAATCACGCATGAGTATTTTTGAACTCAAGGGCCTCAGGAAACGCTATGGCAACCGTCTGGCTCTCGATCATGTTGACGTTTCTATCGGGAAAGGAATCACTGGTTTACTGGGGCCTAACGGCTCGGGTAAAAGCACGATGATCAAAGCGCTCCTGGGCTTGGTGCGGGTTGATGAAGGCGAGGGCTCGGTTCTGGGTGAACCGTGGCCAAATAAAATCCGCAACACTCGTGACCGGATCGGTTATCTTCCAGAAGAAGACTGCTTTGTCGCCGGGCTACAAGGAATCGAATCGGTACAAATGATGGCTCGTCTATCAGGCTTGCCTTCGCTTGAAGCGTTGCGTCGTTCGCACGAAGTGCTCGACTTTTGCGACGTTGGTCAAGAGCGTTATCGCAAAGTAGAAACTTACTCAACTGGCATGAGACAAAAACTTAAGTTCGCGCAAGCGCTGGTGCATGACCCCGAGCTGATCATTTTGGACGAGCCGACAACGGGTCTCGATCCAACTCAACGTGAAGAATTCCT
>JBEGUT010000275.1:0-6000 GCA_041178745.1 Planctomycetota bacterium
ACTCCAACGTCGGAAGTGATCATCATCGGTGCTCACATTGACCATCTAGGTAAGGGTGAAGGCGGCTCAAGCTTGGCTAACGAGAATGAACAAGGTGGTACTCATCGCGGTGCCGACGACAATGCTTCCGGTGTTGCCGGCATGCTTGAGATCGCTCAGAACCTAGCCGATCAGGTTCGGAAAGGTGAACTTAAACTTAAGCGTGATATCCTCTTTGCAGCTTGGTCGGGTGAAGAACTTGGCCTGCTTGGTTCGGCGTACTTTGCCGATGAGTTTTACACACTTTACCCCAACTTCAAACCTAAGCCGCAAGCCGACAAAGCGGATGGCGCGCCTGACAACAGTCTTTATCCATCTGTTGTTGCCGCAATAAATCTCGATATGGTTGGTCGACTTCGAGATAATCTCGTGCTACAAGGCATTGGCTCTTCGAACGTATGGGCCCAGGAAATCGAACGCCGCAATGCGGTCGTCGGCCTACCATTAACACTACAGAACGATACTTTCCTCCCAACCGATGCCAGCACATTTTACCTTCGGGGCGTTCCGATTCTCTCTGCATTTACTGGCTCGCATTCCGAGTACCACACGCCTCGTGATGTCCCGGAAACGTTGAACTATGAAGGAGCGGCAAAGATCGCTAGGCTCATGGGATTAATTAGCCGATCGGTATGCAGTTCCGAAACGGTTCCTGAATTCATTCGACACGAGGCACCTAAAGAAGGTGCTCGAGCTCGGCTGCTCGCCTACCTCGGTACAATCCCCGACTACGCCAAGGGAGATATCAAAGGAGTGCTACTTGCTGGTGTCGGGAAAAATGGCCCAGCTGAGAAAGGTGGAATTCGTAGCGGCGATGTGATCACCAAACTAGCAGGTAAAAAGATTGAGAATATTTACGATTACACCTTTGCCATCGAAGCACTCAAGGTGGGCGAAGAGGTCGAAGTCGAAATCGAGCGAAAAGGTGAAAAGCTAACCATCAAAGTGACACCAACGTCTCGTGAGTAATTTATGACGTTGGAAGTCTTACTAGAGATAAATGCCGCTCTGGCGAACTTGATTCGTTAGAGCGGTTTTTATTTTTTTGCGATATCTTAATATGGAAAATCTTTTCACAGGAATCGCTGTGAATTCTGAAAGATCTTACTTGAGTCGTGAAAGACAAAACCGCTTGAATCCGAGTTTCTGACCGAATGCAAGAATCACTTAGCCTGTCGAACACTCGACTTCATAGTCCTGGATCTGAGACAACACTCTTACCAGCAAGCTGTTGTCGAGCTGCGATTTGTCGCTCGACCGATTCAATCTCTTCCTGAATTTCCCGCAATTCTTCCTGTTTGTAAGCGGCTTGAACTCGCAACTTCTCCAGACGTCTTACAGGATCACGACCAATGAAACGTTGCAAGACATCCAGCAGTAAGATAGCGCGAAAAGCTTTGGTGGATAATCCCCTAAGACGATAGATTCGCAACATGCGTGACAATTGCTGAAGCTTCGTGAACTTTGCAATCTTCATTGCTTTGATGGCGCGAAGCGATCGTAAGAAGGAGACCAACGGAAGAAGGATGATAATCAAATCGATCCAATGTTTTTTGAAATGCTCCAGCTTTCTCGTAGCTAATTGCATCATGAGAATGAATTCGATCGCGAAAGCCAACCATATAAAACCGGTTGCGAAATGCAGCAGACATCTCAACCAAACTGTACTACTGATCTTCTCATGCATCGTCCATTCGACGATCAGAACAGGCAAAATGAGCAAAGCGACCAGAATCATCGGTATGCTAAAACTCTTTTCGACACGTCTGTAAAAACGATAACTGCTCGATGTCCACCCGTACCAAGGCAACCATCTTTTGCCGTTACGAAGTGGATGCGGAGGACAGAGTCGCATCGGCGGACAGATCCAGATAGCAAGCCACAACCAACGCCAGTACGAGGGATTGCTACAGTAGCGACCGATCCACAAGACGTAAGCCGATTCGATGATAAAAAAAGGCCAAATCAGACAGAGAAAGAACTCTAGCCAATGTGTCGCCGCGAGAACCTCATCATCCCAAGGATATACGGTCTCCATAGCTCTCTCTTCATCCAATGATGCTTCGCCATGAGAAGAAGTAGCGTCAACTCGCGGTACATCCACCACGAGGACCATTAGGGCAGCTAGAAGAATTAGGAAAGCAATCGTGCCCCAGAACATAACTGGGGCAAGCAAGGTCGCTAGATACTTTCGATTGGTTTCCAGACTTTCATCAATCATCCGCGCTTCTGTTGAATGCCTCAGAGAGGCTTTCATCCATTCCGGCAGTCCAACGTCGGCCTTCCGTCTCCATAACGATGAAGTCCTTACCGATTTCTACTACTTTACCCTTTACTTTGCCAAGTTCAATAACATCACCGACAACAACATTCTTGGACTGATTGTCGACTCGGCTGAGCAACCAAACTTCAAGGCCTTTTCGTCCGGTCACGATCGCCGTGATAAAGGTATGAGATCCTATATCAAACTTTGACTCTTCGACGTTCGCTACGGGCGTTGGGGGAGGTGGATCAACCACCTCGATTTCGATTTTCTGCTCCACCGATTTTGCCGGGAAACCACTATCTACGGCCCGAACCAGCATCGTGTAGGTCCCTTTTTCGGAAGGAGTAAACTTCCAACGGCCTGATTTCGGGTCGAGTTCAGCAGAAGGAGGAGCTTCGCCTACGAGTTCGTAAGAAACGGTTTGCCCCTTATCAGGATCGTCAGCACGAACGGTACCCTCCGCCGATCGCCCCATCTCCACCTTCTCTTTTCTCGCTTCAGCAAGTTTCGGGGCTTGGTTTTCGGGACCAAAGAAATTTCGACGAACAATCGCTTTAACGTACTCTTCTTTGCTCATCGACAGCTTATTAGAAGGGGTCGTCGGTTCGGCCTGCTTCAAATCGGCATCTTTCAACGCAGCCGCTTCAACATCAAACGTTAGCGTTAACCTTCCCATCTCCTGAGTTGGAGCAATCTTCAACGTCTTGACTCGATGCAAGTAGTTGCGTTCGTAAAATCGGTAGAGAAGATCCGTCATCTGCTCAACGGAGCCGTCACCCTTCACCGTAAACGAATAATTCGTGTAGGCCCCTTTGACAGGTGTTTCGGATTTTACTTCGGTTGTTGCATTCTGAATTCCAACCGCTTGCACCGTTTCCAGCAACCACTTGCTGTAATCATAACGAGCTTTTTCGCGATCCGTTGGCAATGAACTCGGTTGCAGTTCTTTGAGCTTACGAAGCGCGAGGATCCCTTCGTTGATCACAGAACGCTTATTGTCAACTTCTTTCTGCAAAGTGTCGATCTGCCGTTGCTTGTTATCAAAGCCAGTGCGCAGCGACTTCAATCCAAACTGGGCGACAAAGATCACCCCTAAGGCGCCCACGGCAAGTGCAAGGATTCGTTCTCTCTGATTCATAACTTATCTACTCGTCTTTTCGACTGACGTAAAATCTCAATTACTTAGGCGCGCTAGGTGCAGTTGCTTGATCAGCCGCTGGCACGGGGGGTGTTTCTTTTTTCCCAGGATTTGCGTCAGTTGCCGCATCCTGAGAAGCCTCAGGTGCAACCGCCGTCGCTGGAGAACTTGTTGGCGGCTCTTGCGATGGCTTGGTTTCAGCAGCAGGTGCTGGTGCCTTAACCTCTGGTGCTACTGATTCGCCTGATGAAGTCTTGTTTTCTACAGACGCAGGGGGCGTTTCGGTTTTGGGCGCCGGAGCAGTCGCTCCATCGGTCTTGGAAGTCAGCACCGCTTGAGGTTTTTCTGCCGAAGAAGCAGTTGCTGTTTTTTCAGTACTCGCTGCAACAGCCTTTGAATCACCTTTAGCAGCTTCGGGGGCTTGCGGCTTGGGGCTCGGCTTAGCGGATTTCTCTTGCGGCAAGATCGCGATACTCTCTTTAAAGGACCATGGATAGCCTTCAATCTGCGGAGTGGCTCGCTGAGCATTCTTACCTTCGACCTTGTGGTAAGTGTCTCGCAATTGTTGTTCTAATTGTGGTCCAACTTCCGTTCGATTCACGAATGCGGTGGTCGAGATCTCTCCGATGGAAACCGAATTTCCACCTCGTAGTGACAACGTCGTATCGCGGAGAATCACATCTTTGGAATTGGGAAGTTTTTCTGCTAGTCGTGAAAGCTCATCGAGCCAATTCACATCGCCTCGTACAAACTTATCAACCTCTTGATGACGAGCAATGTTCTGCTGTGCAACAGACACCAGCTGATCCAAATCCTTGCTCGTCTTCCGAAGTTCGGCAAGTTGATAGTCGAGAGAGGCATGCGAAGATCGGTACCACCATAGGCTACCAAGCAGCAAAGTTGCCGCCGCTCCGCCCGCCAACGCATATTTCATGATGGGGCGTTTCTTTGGTGGACGACGTCGCGGATTGATAAAATCGATCAGCTGTCGTTTTCCCGCAGCTTCACCGACTAGAACTCCTAACAACGGAGCAAAGCGACTCTTTCTCCCTTCGCCGATTTCACGCTTGGCGGTTTCTTCAACACGAACATTCGCAAAGGGATCGATCACCTGTATCGGCAATTGCAACTGGCCAGCGGCTCGATCCGATAAGGAGTCCGCAACGGACTGATGTGCCCAGACAACGACACGGTCAATTTTCAAACCATTGCGCTGGCTCGCAGCGGCCATCAACGTACGCCGCATTTCACCAACCAACCAGGGGCCAACAACAGCCTCATCTTCCGAGGGAAGTTTTACCGACCGGATGAAAACAACGTCGCCTTTTTCGACGATGGTCAAATCCGCTTCATCGCCCAACAGATCGACCATTAATAAATTCTGTCCTTTTAGATCCGCTTCAGCGACCTCTAAGAGTTGCGTTACCGCGAAAGGACGAAGAACAATTTTGGTGACTTCCAAACCTGCATCTGAGCAAGTCTTTTGAATCTCTTTGAGCGTTGCCTGATTTAAAGAAACGGCGAGCACCGAAGAACTAGTTGCACCTGCCGTGTCGGGGAGGTTGACGAAATCTAGAGGTGTTGTCTCGGTAAGACTTGCGAATTGCTTCATCGCTTGAAAACGTACAATGTCCGGCAAGTCATCCACTTCGGCGGGAGGCACCTGTAAAGTTCTTAGTTCGACATTCGCACGGCCTACCGAGACAATCGCTTCCCCTTTGGCTATGCGCAACGCATTGAGTGCCTGACCTAGAGCGGCCGTAACACTGGCGCCAGCCTCGGACTCTTCGCTGGAACCCAGAGTCAACGGATACGTCAGCGCATGGTCAACCTGCAGTTGTGTACCTTTGCGCTGTCCTGCTAAGACTCGCAATTCCCGTCGATCCCATTCAACCGCAATTAACTTGGCCACGATGCCTACCTCAACTCGGGTCAATCCCTACAAACGATCACTTATCTAGCTTAATTGCCTAACCCGTTTTCCGCACTAAAGTTCCGCTCACTATCTCAACTCGGCATCCATGACGTTTTCCGCTAGGTCCATATCTACGGCTACTTAGCCTATTGGGGCATTGGCATAATTCCCAATCCTCCAACTCCCGACCGTTGGCCGAGAATTGGCAAGCTGAATCCTCTTCCCAGATGGTCCATTCGCCTGTACAAACGAACCGTTGGTACATCACCCGCCGCATCCACAATCGCTTCGACACGACAAAAAGCCGCCGACTGTTCAAAATAACCAACAACCTGAGCCCTATACACGCTTCCTCCACCGGTAATCAGTGGAGCAAGGGACCGCATTTGATCGATGGTGATATGCCCTTCGACGACCAACCAAGACTCAAACTTGCGGTTCTCCGAATCCGAATCTTCAGCCCTCGCCTCTAAGATCGCATCGGCGATTTCGGAAGTGATCGTTGGAATACCTCGCAAAATGGCACTGGGGCAGTCGTTGATACTAATGCGGCCAGGTATCGACGTCGCTTCGACTGTCGTCACCTTATCCATCAAAGCAGGCATATAAGTAGCCATCGCAACTGGATCTGAGGTGAACGGA
>JBEGUT010000276.1:0-5980 GCA_041178745.1 Planctomycetota bacterium
GTTCCTTTGGCACCACGAAATGGCGTATAACCGCTGTCGGGCCAACCATCCATTTGTGGACCATTGTCGGATGTCACAAAGATAAAAGTGTTCTCTAGCACTTTTGCTTTTTTTAAGGAATCAACAATCCTTCCAATCAGCAAATCCACCTCGCACATAGCATCTTTGTAGGCATACTTGCTCGCGCTGATTCCTTTAAAGTTTGGGTTCGCGTAATTATCGCTATGCACCTTCATGAAAGCATGTTCGATAAAAAATGGCTTACCTGCCGCTGACAACTCCGAAATCTTGTTGATCGTGAACTCCGCGAGTTCTTCATCCGCCCGTCCCATCGCCACTGTAGAATCAATGCTACGGACTTCCTCCGTCTTTCCATCCTTCCAACCATGGATCAAGCTATGACTCATATCCATGCTGTGATAACGATCGAGTTTATCTTTATCGAGCACTAAGTCAGGATAGCGCGCTTCGTCGATCGACTGAGTGATTTCTTTCTGAGCGGGATAGTAACCATAAAACTCATCAAACCCGACTTCATGAGGCCGCATCCCTTTCGCTTCCCCAACATGCCATTTACCACTGAGCAATGTGTAATAACCGGAATCGGAAAGCAATTTTGGCAGACTGACTTCACCTTGCCAGGGATTCATCAGCAATTTATCACCTGCCAAGATAGGACGAGTTAAACCAGTGCGCACCGGCAAACGCCCCGTAAGGATCGCGGAACGGGTCGGTGTGCACGTGTTCTGCGAGTAACATGACGTAAGTCTCAATCCCTCTCGCGATAATCGATCCATATTCGGAGTTGCCGCACCGATCGCCATGCCGCCACCGTAACATCCAGGATCGCCGTACCCCATATCATCCACGACCAACCAAACAACATTGGGCCGCTTACCTGTCTTGGCGAATAACTCATTGAGCTTCTTAAACGCAACTTGATCTTGCTCCGGTCGAGGAATCGACGGCTCCATGTTCGCCGCCGTTCTCACCGCACGATTGAGAGCCGACTGCCCGTAAGAACTTTCGTAAGATGTCAGAATGGTAAAACTAGCCAGCATTACTAGGACGATTGAATTGCGACGAGTCAACATGGGACCTCTTGTACCGATCTTTCCGTAAAATGATTACCCAGTAAAACTCTATGAAGCTGCCGTTTAAGGCCGTTTTTCAAAGGAGAATTCACTCGGCCGCGAACCGATCCATCTGCAGCATCCGCCAGTGAGTTTGCTGCTGAACAATTTCCAGTGCTCGAAATATGCCCGAGCATTCTACCCCTTTAAATTGGACGATAAGAGCCACAAAGACTTTTTGAATACTCTTTTTGGTATCAAAATGGAGATAATTTGGGCAAACCTCCCAACCCAACGCGTCGACAAGAGGAAAGCTTTCGCTTAGAGAGCACAAAATCAGTAAGCCGCAGACACACATCCTCGGACAAACAAAGTCACACAAGGCATGTTAAACTGCAGCGCCGTTCGCTGTCGCAGTTTGACGTCGACATAATCAGAAATTACCTCCTATCAGCCTAACCAAGGTGCCGCTTGCTGGACGATTACGCCGTTGTTCCCTGGTATACCTCCGACGAAAGCTATCAGCAGTTTCGTGATTCGGCAGTCGACTGCGAAGACTTCTTCGATCGGTTCGATCAGTGGGCTGATGCTGCGATAGCGCATGAACGCGCTGCAGAATTGCGCGGAGTTATGATATTTCGCGTCAGAATGTCTTTTCCCGATTTTCAGGCATGGTGCCAAACACACGGAAGAGTGAACGACAACGAAAGCCGCTCAGCATTCGCCGAATATCGTGCCGCTCAACTCATGTCATGGAAAAGCGACTAGGCCATTGCCAATCTACTTTGTTGGTTTCGCTTTCAGGAAATGCTCAAAGAATTGATAAATCTGCTCATTCGATTCTTCCGTAGGATCATGCTTGGGACGATTCGTCATCGCCACACGATCGCTGTAACCAAGAATCTTGTTTACAGCCAACGAATGATTTAAAGCTTGCCAGCGCGACACCGGGTCTTCCGAACCACCGGATACAAGAAAAGGTCTCGGTGCCATCAGCGCGTGCAATTCATGCAAATCGAAACCATGCTCTATCATGCCAAAGTATGCACCCGTACGAGGATTACTTTCATTCGGTATCCCGGGAGTACGATCGAGCTTACCTTTATCGTAACCCAAATACCATCGCTCCCAATAATTCACATTTCCACGCGATTCATCAAACACAATCCCTCCATCCGACCAAGCCGCACAAGCGAACTGATCAAATAGGCAAGACGCAAACATCGCCCACTTCCCGCCGTACGAATGCCCGACAATGCCAATACGTTTTGCATCGACTTCTTTCAAATTGGCCAACACTGCATGACACGTGGCTGCTTCATATGCATGGAACGCTAACGGTTGCAGTTCACAACGTTCCTTATCGGGATAGTAGGTCTCAGGATTCGATCCCAACGACAACGCCACAAATCCTCGCTTGGCTAATTGATAAGCGAAATCTCTCAAGGCTGCCTTACCTTGCCCCAGACCGGTCTTCGCATCGTAATAAACAACGACAACACCCGGATGCGGTCCATCGCCGATTGGCCTAATAAGAAAAGCGTCAGTTGTGAACATCCCTGGCGCAATTTCAATTTTCAGCTGTTGCTGCACAAGCTCTTCGCGATTCTCTTCCACCAAAACCTCAACCTTAGGATTAACCTGCGGCTCAGGCCAAACCCCTAATAGTTTCATCCACTTACCGCGTATCTCTTCGCGACGAAGAGCCCAATCCGAAGCGGTCATTACCTTCGTTCCGTCTTCGAACAATAGCGGCGATCGATAGCTACCAAAGTCGCTGGCGAACTCTGGTGGTGGAGCAAAGTACTTAGCGAGCGCCAGCGGTAATTCTGTTGGCGACTGCCCCCAAAGTGGTGGAGCACCAACCGACAACACAAGAACTATCTTGCACAGACAACCATGTAAACTTCGCTTCCCGATACCGCCATGAAACATAGAAGTGTTCCTTTAGATTCAATGTCTCGTCGTACTCGCGAGCCACACAACGTCAAATGTTCGCTTCACTCGGAAGCTCGAACGGTTTTCGATACGTTCGAGTCAACAAATCATTGGCTTTCGCATCCGTGAATCTTTCTTGTGCCGACTCGCACAGCAACGCCGTCCCAAGCGTCAAGTCGGTTGCGTTCAAATCGACTTTGTTGGCCGCCAAATGTTCTTTCAATCGCTCAAACGTCTTGGCAACTTCAGGATGGTACGAGGTCTTTGTTAATTCGCTCTCAATCTCCGTTACCTTCGCCGGTCGACCGAGCCGATGAGAAATGTTCCCGATGTGACACAACGCGGTCGACTGATGTCCTTCAGCGATATCTGCATTCAAGAGTTCTGGCTTGCGCTGGCGAACCGCTTCGATGAAATTTGCGAAGTGATTCACGCTCGTACCAGAAAAGGTCTGTACCAAATTCCCCTCGGGATCAAACAGAGAAGTACCTGCAATAAATCCTTCGCTTCCGGTAATTATCCAACCTGCGTTGAATTTGGGGCTGAAGGGTTCCGATTTTAAGCCGCGGACTTCTTGAATAATCGATGCTTTACCAAATCGATGAATGACCAATTGTGTATTGGGCGTTTCTCCTGCATCGATGTAACCAACACGGCCACCAACACTGACCACCGAATCACCGAGCCCTGTAAGTCCCATCATCCAGCGCACTAGGTCGATATAGTGGATATTGTTGTTACCCAGTTCGCCGTTACCGGTATCCCATACCCAGTGCCAATCATAATGCAGTTGAGGTCTTGTTAATGTTTCCTGCGATCCGGGACCAAGCCACAGGTTGTAATCAACTTGCGGTGGTATCGGATAATTTCCTTTTGCGCCGATGGAACCTCGCTGGCCGTAGATAATCGTTCGAGCGAGCGAGATCTCTCCGAGCTTTCCTTGCTGGATGTAGTCGACGATTGCTCGATGGGCACCAATCGAACGATTTTGAGTTCCAGCTTGACAAATCCTGCCTGTCTTTCTGGCAACCTGCACCATGCGTCTTCCTTCGACAACCGTGTTGCTCACCGGTTTTTCACAGTAAACATCCTTGCCACTTTGCATCGCCCAAATACTCGCCAACGCGTGCCAATGATTGGGAGCGGCGACGGAAACGGTATCGACGGATGAATCATCGAAAATCTTTCGGAGATCTTGTACCACCTGAGGACGTTTACCGAAATCCTTTTCCACTTCATTAGCAAGCTGCTCAGCCAAATCGCGATCGGGATCGCAGACGTAGGAGATATGAACGTTAGGCAATTTCCCGAACTCTTTCGCATGAACCTTGCCTCGGATCCGACATCCGATCACCGCATGCGATAATGTTTCCGCTGCCGAGCTTTTCTTATCGTCCTCTGCCAACAGGATATTCTTTTGGCTCATAGCCGCTACGGCCGCCGTTGCGATCATGGATTCTTCAAAGAACCTGCGTCGTTTTATCGATGACATAAGATATCTCTCAAAGGTTTTGGGAGGGAGTTAGGAGGGTTGCTAGGTGATTCGTCCGCAGTCCGCTCAGCATCGCGATAATACTGGGTTATCTTTGCGAATCTATAGCATTATTGTTCCCCGAAGCAAGCCACGAACCAGTAGGTACCCGCAAAGAGTTGCGATTGTCATCGCCGATGTTTGAGGTATTTGACACTTGCGTTTGGCGATCAAAATGATACCAGCCATCAGTATAACGGTTGGGCCAATGTCTCCCCATGGAATCAATGGGTATACATATGCTGCGTTAGAAAAAGGCCACCACGGTTGAATTGCCCAGTCAGATAGACCGTTACCTCCAGAGACGACCATATCACATGGTAAGTGTAAAAGCTGGGCAGACATTCCTATTAGCGCGAACACCACAACACCAATGCCTCCAATAAGCCATTCCGGATTTTTCGGGACAGAGGCAATGGCACTCTCAGGCAACTTGCTTCGAAGCCACTTGACGATACAACCTAACCAATCCCAGCGATCTTGCATGAATCCTAAAAGTAATGAAGTCAGAACCATTGACAATACAGCGTGCCCCCAAACTCGGTGCCCGCTTTCAAATCGTTGCATGTCAAACAGCATTGGAATCCCATCCAAATCGGGAATGTTGGATGCAACTCCCGCCATCGCTACTCCACGCCACCCCACAAAACGATGAAGCCCTGCTGCGAAAGCAACGTGAATTCCGACCAACGTATGCTCGGGAGATGTCATTGATGTTCACCGCGTCTTGTCCCATACTATTGCCACAAAACGATCGGGATCACAGGGCCGCGCCAGAGGCTTGTCCACTGGCGCGGTTTTATCGCAGTTCCCATGCACCTCTCTGCTTGACCGAAATCCCCTAACGCTTGCCGACGCCCAACGAAACGGCCCGTCCAGCGTAACGGCCAGCCATCAACTACAGTTCTGACTTGGTGGCTACATTTACTGCTTTTTCTCCGAAGCAGTGATCCACCTACCAACGAGTCCGCCAACACCACCAGCAATACCACCAGCTATCGCCTTTTGCAAAAACAAGGGCCACGCAAACTCGGTGGCTTTGTCTGCTGCGTCGAACAGAGAAAGCACATAAGCGAAAGGAAGAAAAAATAGACCGAACACACCTGCCGAGAGCAAGGCGCCTATGAGGGCGCCTATCGAACCTCGGCACCAGCACCCGGCAATCGCTCCACACAAGAATCCTATACTCGCCGATGGCAAGGAGGCGAGAAGCCCGAATACCTCGCCCTCGCGTAGGTGATAGAACGTGATACCGCCGCGAATCACCGCACCGATCAGAGCCCCTACGATCCCCCCAATAATCATCCCCTTGGTGGTAACGATGGGGCTTTCTCGGATCGTGAAATTATCATTCATCGTTACATCCCGCCACTAATTTCTATTATCACTCCGAACTTCTCGTATCACAGGGTCGCGAGACTTGATGTTGATTTGAAAA
>JBEGUT010000277.1:0-5963 GCA_041178745.1 Planctomycetota bacterium
GGCTCGAGCTTGCAACGGGACACATTTTGGGGACGCTCGTTGTTGACATGGGCTACGATGAATGGTGACCCGGCGATCGTGGAAGCAATCTTGGATGCGAGTGGTAATCCAAGCGAACAAGCTCATCGCATCAGTGAAGAAACACTTCTTCATGCTGCCGCCTATTTCGGTAAGGATGAAGTGGCAGAAGTACTTCTGAAGCGTGGCGCTGATCCGTATGAAAAGAACGCGGCCGGAAATATGCCATCGGCTGCCTTAGACTTATCCGCCGATAATGCCAGCGAAATGGCCCCATACTTTGGCCTGAACCTATTACCGGTTGATGATGTACTGAAAGGACGTACCCAACTTCGAGAATTACTGGCTTCGGTCCCTAATCCTGAGAGAATCCAGACGGGTGTGCTGAATCAACTGGCACACACTAGTTCAAGATTGCAATCATCCGAGTATCTACGGGTTCGAATGGGAGGGAATTCGATCCACCTGATTCAGACCGATGTTTTTGATCACCTTTGGTTTCTTTGGTTTCTATGTTGGCTGGTGGTGATCTTCGGAA
Source organism: Planctomycetota bacterium (assembly GCA_041178745.1). Taxonomy (GTDB): domain Bacteria; phylum Planctomycetota; class Planctomycetia; order Pirellulales; family Pirellulaceae; genus JAFLCP01. The sequence continues at coordinate 557 of JBEGUT010000277.1, forward strand.
TGCTCGCGACATGGGGACTGTTGCCAGCGGGCCGTGCACGTGGATGGCTCATACTTGCCACTTGTTTACCGCAGTCGCTCATGTTCATGTCGTCCATCGCGACTTTTGGCCCTGATACATCGATGGGGATCATTCCCAAACCACACGTTCTGGTCTTTTACGCCTGTTTTTTCTTTTACGGTGTGGCAGAGTATTCAGCCAATGGTATCAATACGAAAATGGGGCGCTCATGGAAGTGGTTGCTGCCCGCGGCGATAGTTCTTTTCATCGCGGCCTTAGCAACCATTAACAATCGAATGCTGGCTGCGGCATTGCAACCAGCCTATGCTTGGACTATGTCACTCGGTTTGATCGGGCTGTTTGGTCGATTTTTTTCCAAGCCGCATCCTATGGCTTCTTGGTTGGCCGACGCGTCATACTGGATGTATTTGGTACACGTACCGCTTGTGTTGATCGCGCAATTTCTGGTTCGTCCTTGGGACTTGCCGGCCGAATTGAAGTTTGTATTGGTCCTGATCGTAGTCATTCCGCTCCTGCTTTTGAGCTATCGGTTTGGAGTGCGGTATACAGTGATTGGCCGCTGGCTTAATGGTCCCCGCAGCGTCAATGAGTAAATCGATTGAAAGTTGATTGCGCAACCTCTGAGGCTAAGCGAGCAGACACTCTCCGCACGAACGACAAGCAAGCAGCTATCTTGCGAGTTGAACCATCCTCTTAGTCGCCAAGGTTTTCGGGGTCGTAGTTGGGTGAAATGACCACTTCGCCATTGGAATCGATGATGAACTTGTGACGATGGTTCACCATCCTTTTGAGAAAACGTGAACGCTGGATGTAGCAATAGAAATTGAAGAACGATTTGCCTTGATTATCGAGGGGACTGTCGGAGGCGAATATTAACATTGGTAGGAGCATCTCGTCGTGGATGGTCTCGTCATGCCATACATTGCGGGGCGGATCGAACGGGTTTCGCGGATTTCCCTTGGAGTTGTCGTAGGAGCATTCTGCTTCGAATCTCGTGCCTGCCGGAAAACGACGTGGCTCTTTGAGCTGGTAAAGCGCCTGCCAGTTGTAGTCCCACTGCGGTACTCGTAGGAGCAGTATTGGTTCGGCGTTGGGAGGGAAGGCCTTGAGCTCTATCCAGCGGCCAAGCTGGTGAAGGTGAGGGATGACGCTTACAAAATCTGCGTCTTGTGGGAGAGTCCAACTACCCCGGATACGCAAGTCTTGAACGCCCGGGGGGACCACACCGAACCTGCCCGTAATATAGATTATACTTGTAAGCTTGCGAGGTTGAGTTTTGGTCAACCAGAGGGCGATGCGGCTAGAATCATGCTCGAGTTTCCCTGTACGGACATAGTGCATCTGCGCAGCAAGGTCGCAACCGGCTGGAATCAAAAGGGCTGCATTGTCGGGAGCGACGGTCGCTCGTACTCCAGGCACAAAGCCGGTCACAAACGCAGCTCGCGGCTGACCATCATCGCGTACCGGGGGAACGCGGAAACCGAGTCCATGGGGGTCTTGGAAGCCACTAGCTTTATCGTCAGGATGGCTGAAACCTTCGCGACCACCATGATTGCGCACGGCTTCATTTGCCGTTTCCCGAGGGAGGTGGCCGATGAGGGCGTGGTGGACGACTCGACGATTGCCGGGAAGGATCTGAATCGCTCGGAGCCGTACGTCTTCCGGGAGGTTGAGCGGAATAATGAGGGTTCGGTAAATATCGTTGCCATGAGCCCCAATCTGCGTTGGTTCAGGCTGCTCCAGAATGATATCTGGTGGACCGAGATCTTCTTGGAAGGCGGAGTAATTGGGGAGCGGCGGAAGTTGGGGTGATTCGGTTGCAACGCCTTGCGGTTTTCCTGTAGCAACCCATGAACGCAGCATCTCCAAATCACGCGCCGTTGGCGGTTTGGTCCAATTGAATTCAAGGTCACTTTCGATTTGGGCTGGAGGCATTCGGCGGGCTTCTATTTCCTCAATAGCGATATCTACCCACTCCACAGCATCGTCGTAGGTTAGCAGATCGAAGGGGCCGGCTTGGTTGGGGCTATGGCATTTCTGGCATTGCGCGTGTAGGAATGGAAGGACATCTCGGTAAAACGTTGGCTTATCTTTCGCTTGGGGCGGCTCGTCCGCTAGCGACGACGGTCGCTCTGGTCTGTCGAGCGGACAGCCAGCAGCTTTAGTCCTAGGTTCGCGGATCGCGCGGCCTGCAATCAAATCTGTGATTGCGTTGGCGAGTTCTGGCTCGGCATCGCCAGGTGTAAGCACGCCGCGGGTCTTGTAGCGATCATCGATCCGGCCGACGTAGCGAATACTCCGCTTGCGGTCAACCAGCACGGCCTCGGGCGTGACAGTAGCGCCGAGGGCAGAGGCCAGTTTGAAATCGCGGTCCAGAAGGATCGGGAATGTGATGCCGAACTTTGCGCAGTAGGTCTCGACATCAGCTGGGGCATCTTACTCGCAGACGACTCCCACGAACCGAATACCCGTTTCGGCAAATTCATGGGTGAGTTTTTCTAGAACGGGGGCGTATTCCTGCGCTAGCGGGCACTTTGGATAGAGGAATGCGAAGCAAACAGCTTGGCCATCTGTTCCTAGAAGATCTTCGAAGCCACGTGGTATGCCACTGGTGGTGGTAAGGATTGGTTGGTTCCCTTGGATCGTTTCAATCGCGGTTGCGGATTGGGCGTTACCTTGTCTCTCCGAAAAGCAACAGCAGACGAAAGAGAGGAGTATCCATGTGAAAATAGTATGCAAGTTAACCTTGAACAACCGAGAAGATACGATCATAAGTGTAGCTCGCAACGTTGGACTAATATCAGTTCGGAAAATCATGGAGATCAAGCGATGTTGTTCATCGTTAATTAAAAATTTAAAATCTTCATGTCAACATGCGATGACCCCAAATGCTTATTTATCTCTTCGGCAGGTTTCGTCCCAAGATGACATGCTCTTGCCATCGCAGGATGATGACGGTGATCGCTGTCGCTGCTACGATCTGCGCGATCAGAGCCGCATAGGGAATCCAAAGGGATGTGTCATAGGCGCCGAGATTCTGCCAGAAAATGGGTACGCCGTTGCCTTCACTGCGGCAGCCACGGTGCGCCCAGTAAAGCGGCGAGAAGAGCATTGCGACTACCCTGAAGGCGCCGCCAGTGATTGGCAGGATGGTTGCACCAAGTAGGATTTGAGGAGTGATGAGCAGTGGCACGGCAAGGACGCCTCGATCGGTCGATCGAGCGCAGGCGGAGACGATGAGGGCGAATGAGGAACAGGCGACGGCGGCCAACCAATTGTAGGAAGCGGATATTGCTGGACCGCGGCGGTAGATTTCTGCCGGTGTGTCACCACCCAAGGCATCCCGCAGCACAAATCCAAGTTCGACTGTTGTGCGGAAGATAGCAACCTGCACCCCCAGAATGATTCCGAGGTATACCACTTTGGCAAGGACATAAGAAGCAAAGTGAAGCCCATGTCTTCGTTCAAGGTCTAGCATGGGTCGCTCTTTAACGATTTCGCGAAATCCAGTTACGAACCCAAGGATCACCATGCAGATACTCATAAGAGACACCCATTTCAACGTGCCTGCTGGATTGATGATCTCGCGATCCGGAGCGAGACGTATCGTGTCGGTGAGAGCAGCCTTGACGAGCCTCTGGGTGGATGGTTCACGCAGGTGCGCTAGCATCATGGGTTGGCTGTCAAGAAATACTCGGATTTGTGCTGGAATCGTGGCCCCCTCTTGGGCAACCGAATCTTTGGAAATTGCTTCTCGGATTTCTCCCCATACATCGGCCAATACTTCTTTCTCACCAGATTCTAAAAAGCGAGTCAGCATCATCGTATCGCGGAACCGAGTGCCGGCGAAGCCAAGCAGCACTACCACAGCAAGCGCGATGGGTAGCAAAACATTCAAGATGAAGCCGGAGCGATCATGGAAGAATGAATCCAATTGACGCTGTAGGAACATAGAAAACTGTCGAAGAGAACCGGGAGGCGATAAGTGGGCCAAACGGCCGATTCTTTGTTTCTCTGCTTCAGGCTGCTCGCGGGTAACGGACTCCGATTGCTGTTCGGATAAAGTCGCCGAAAGTTCTGCGTTCTGTAGTTCTCGCCATTTGGCCGACCAATATCCGGGGGCACTATCCTCGATCGCTAGGTAGATGTCCGCCAGTCGATGGACATTAAAATGCACCAGGGCCTCGATACGAGTTCCAAACCAAACGACTTCGCCATGCCCCAGGATCAGAATTTTGTCCGCCATGTCGACATTGACGAGATGGTGGGTGATGGTGATGACCGTCGTGCCCGCGCGGGCGCGGTCAGCAAGTAGCGACATGATGCGAGTTTCAGTCGCTGGGTCAAGACTCGAAGTCGCTTCGTCGACAACTAGCAACCCTGGACCGCCAAGCATTTCAGCGGCCAGTACCGCCCGCTTTGCTTCACCTCCCGAAAGCTTGGAGATGGTTGTCTTTCGTGCCCGCTCCAATCCCAGTTGCTCGACGACACGGTCGACAGCAGCCGAGTGGTCAGACTTTACCGCTTCTTTGGGCAGCCGAACTATGGATGCGTAATGCAATGCTCTTTCAACGGTTAAGGATGGGGGATTGATGTCTCGTTGGGGAACGTAACCAATCGCTCCACGCAAGGCATTCGCCTCCCGAAAAACATCATGCCCCCCAACCAATAATTGTCCGGAGGAGATCTCGAGTTCGCCGAGTAAGGAACGCACTAACGTCGTCTTGCCCGAACCACTGGGGCCAAGTACGCAGATGAACTCGCCTGGTTCAATTTGGAAACTAACGTTGTGAAGCAGTTTTTTGGCCTCAGAGCCACCGCGGGTCTGAACTGTCAGATTTTTCGCCTCGACCCGCAAGCCCATGTTCCGTTGGTTCATATTAAAAAATGGTTTCCTCGATACGGAGCCCAGCAAGAAGTGTTACACAGGAGTATAAAGAACACGCCAATGTCTGGAGTTCGGCCGGAGTATAGCATGATCCCTGATTGCGTTTCCACCATCTTGCGGAAGTGTTTGGACATTGTGCAGATTCGAACTGGACGATCTTTCTGCCTCAGTAGACTGCCATGAAAGAAGGTGTCAAACGCGTCCTGTGGTTTAGCGGTGAGCGAAGTTTGGCACCTCGCAACAGCCAGGAATTTCTGAGTAAAAACGCAAAGACCTGCTGGAATGAATCAGTGCTCTTGAGCGGAATGGTCACCTTGCGGCGACCAAGTCGAAAAAGGCAGTTTCTGGGACTCGTAACGTTGCGATTTTATAATCAGTTTGTCGCAGGTTTGAGGCTCGTTTGCGGAGATTCTTCTACTGAGGGCGAGATATTTACCGACGGAATTGCCGGATGGACCAAAGAATTGCCATTTCGCAAGATGGAAGTATTCGCTCTGA
>JBEGUT010000278.1:0-5955 GCA_041178745.1 Planctomycetota bacterium
GCGAAGTCCGTGGCTTTGAAGTGACAGTTGGTTAGGGTGGTTTTGCTGTGAGAAGATAGCAACCTGGGGATAGGATGCCCCTGGAGGCGAGATCGGGCCGTGTTAAGGACCTAGTTTTTCACAACCGCAGAGTGGGCCTAAAATCCCGCTAGGCGCCCCCTACCCTAAAATCTGCACGTTTTACCTGAGCCGCAGGAATTCGCTAAGCTGCAAAAGCTGTGAGATGGAGAAACAGAATGCAGACATATGATTTGATTATGTTGGCGGTCCTGATTGGGGCTGGCATTTTCGGTGCCGTGAAGGGATTCGCTTGGCAGATCGCTTCGTTAGCTTCCTTGATCATCAGTTATTTCGTGGCCTATCGCTACCGCGACGACGTTTCGAAGTACATCGATGCGGAACCGCCATGGAATGCGATCGTGGCCATGCTGCTGCTTTATGTGGGAACTTCCTTTGCGATCTGGATTGGCTTTCGACTCTTCAGCGGCTTGATTGACAAAGTACGCCTGAAGGAATTCGATCGCCATTTAGGAGCTATTTTTGGGATGCTCAAAGGAGCGATCCTCTGCTTGCTGATCACGATGTTTGGAATGACGCTCTTGGGAGCTCAGCAGCAGGCTGCAATTTGCCAATCGCGGTCGGGCTACTTCATCGCTCAAGTGTTGCAGCGAGCCGATGGAATCTTGCCGCACGAAGTTGGCGAGGTGGTTGGGCCATACTTAGAGAAACTGGATCAGCAATTGCGTGACGGCGGCGTAGAAACCGACGAGAAGAGTTTTTGGGAGAAAGCGATTCCTGGAGCCGGCAATTCCCAAACCGGAAACAGCTTTGGCGAAAACAGCTCAGGCCGGCGAACAAGGGCAGGGGACCCAAGCGGGGCGCCGCCGGGTGCTAGCCAGTGGAACGCTACGGTTCCTTGGTCGCAAGCTCGCCAGCAAGACACGGGGAACTCGACTCAGCGATAAACTCAGCTTGTTATCGGATCCGAAATGAAGCCTGAAAAGAGCCTCTCAGGCGACCCCAAAAAAGACGCTCAAAAAAGGCGATCTGGAACCCCTTCCGAGACTTCGCAAAACCCGCCAGCAAAACGCCCATCGACGGACTTTTTTACAGCAGCGAATTTTGGCTGGGGACGGCGGGCTTTTTCAGCAGCGTCAGGAAGCGTTCCAGGCAAACCGCTTTAGCGGCACCGGCGAGCTCTCAGATAACATCCACGGCAACCAGACGCCCAAAACCCAAGAAGCTTATTTCCCAGGGAAAAAACCCTACCAAACCGAACATAAGAAACATTATCGGACGTTGCTGAGGGGGTTTAAAAGGCTGTTTTTAACCCTTTTATTGGCATCGAAAAGAAACCCAAAACAACCCTCAAGATCGGCCTATCCAGCCGTCCCAAAATGAGGCCGCAATCAGGTCGGAAATCGGGCCGAAAAAATGGTCAAAACAAACCGCGACCGGACCCCTAAAATCGAGCCCGATTTTGCACCCAAAAATCGAACCTGAATTTCACTTAAAAACCGAATCGAAATCAGCCCTCGAAAGCGACTCGCGAAATCGACTCGCCAATCCGCGCCAAACTCAGCCCGGAATCTCCGAGATGCTCGCCAGACTCAACCGTTGCCGGCAATCGTCTGGTCGGCTTCCAGATAACGCCCCATCCGACGGAACTTCTCGTAACGCTCCTCGACCAGCTTCTCCACCGGAACGTCGCGCAGCTGCCCAAGCGTCCTCAGCAAATAGCTCTTCAGCCTCGAAGCCATCTGATGATGGTCGCGATGTGCTCCTCCCAGCGGCTCTTCCAAAACGTCATCCACAACACCGAACGAATGCAAATGCGACGAGGTGAAACGCAACGCCTCAGCAGCCTTAGGAGCGTACTGATGACTCTTCCATAAAATCCCAGCGCAACCTTCCGGACTGATCACCGAGTAGTAAGAGAACTGCAGCATCGCAATCCGATCACCCACGCCAATCCCCAAAGCGCCGCCACTGCCACCTTCACCAATCACGACGCAGATAATCGGCGTCTTCAACTGCGACATCAAATACATGCTCTCAGCAATCACCTGCGCCTGTCCACGCTCCTCAGCCCCAACGCCCGGATAGGCGCCCGGCGTATCGATAAAGCAGATAATCGGCAGACCATACTTTTCCGCCATCTTCATCTTGCCCATCGCTTTGCGATAACCCTCGGGATGAGCACAGCCAAAGTGGCAAGCGGAGCGCTCTTTATAAGTTCGACCCTTCTGATGACCAACCACCATGACCTTCTGACGATCCAGCTTCGCAAAGCCGGTCAACATCGCTCGGTCATCACCGTAAAACTTGTCCCCATGCAACTCAACAAACTCATCAAACGCCAGTTGCAGATAATCGCGCGTATAGGGCCGATCTTTATGCCGCGATACCTGAACGATCTGCCAAGGATTCAATTGGCTATAAATCCGCCGAGTCTCGTCGGTCCATTGCCGGCGCAACATCCGCAACGACTCTTCGGTTTGCTCATCGCTCGGCTCAATTCGCTCCAGTTCGCGAATCTTGGCCTCGATCGACAAAATGGGTTCCTCAAACTCCAAGCCTGGAGCAGTCGCTAGGGAAACTTCGCTCGCCATAATCACAATCTTCCTAGTTAGTTACTCGCCCACCGGTCGGAAACGCATCGAAAATCGACTTCTCCGGTATACGCGGCGGTTTCTTGAAAATCTTTGTACCTCGAAGCAACTTCAAGGCATCCCACATCGAGTCCATTCGATCCGCTGGACTCTTCGCCATCATCGTTCGGCACATTGCAGCAAACTCTGGGGTCACATTTTCGTTGGCTACAATCGGAGAGGGAATCGATGCGGTCAGATGCTTGTTGAGTAGGTCATTCGGGCTATCCCCCGTAAAGGGTGGCTTACCCGTCACCATCTCATACATCACGCAACCGAAACTGTACACGTCCGAACGAGCATCCAGGTTCTTACCCAGGATCTGCTCGGGCGACATGTAACTTCGGGTCCCCTGAATCTTTGCTCTGCCGCCGAAAAGCTTTGCGATACCTGTCTTCATCTTGCGTGCGATGGTGAAGTCAATCATCTTCACACCCCCCTCGCGACTGACCAAGAAGTTATCCGGCTTGATATCGCAGTGGACGTAACCCTTGGTATGCAAGAAGTAAACCGCTTCCATCGATTGCTCAATGATCTTATCGAGCATAAATGCGATCGACTCCGGCCCCTGTCGCAGCGCCTGCTTGACATTCAATTCACTGAAAAGCTCCAGCACCAAGTAAGGCAACTCAGTGTCCGTCTGAAACTTGTAGATCTTAATAATGTTCGGATGGGTCAGCTTGGAACCAATCTCAAACTCGTTTTTGAGAAACGACAATTCTTCCTTGTTGTTCTTATGGTCCGGACGCAAGACCTTCAGTGCAAATCGATTCGAAGACCCTTCCTCGATAGCTTCCCAAACCTGGCAAGAGCTACCGATGCGAATGAGTCGCGTAAGTCGATAGGGTCCTAGAAAATCGCGAACCTTAGTCATTGGATGTTGGATTCCTTAAAAATGTAATTTTAAGTAAACCCAGCCTAACGATAAAGGTCGACGTGTCGGCTAAATCCCAATCACGACCCTTTTTTTGCCAATACTTCCTGGTAAATCGCTCGCAAATCGGCCGTCATCTTTTGGTGACGAAATTGCTCCGCACATCGAGTTTGCCCTGTTTTTCCAAGGTTTTTCCTGAGCGGAGCGTCCTCTGCCAGACGAATCAACGCCCCGGCCAGACCTTGAATATCCCGCGGCGCCAGCAAAAACCCAGTCTCTCCGTCGCGAACCACCTCACGAGCCCCATCGATATCAAAACTGATCACCGGAATCCCAGCGATTAACGCTTGAGGAAGCGCTCGAGCCAACCCTTCCCGCAAACTCGTGTGCACCAAAATATCCATCGCTCCCAAATACTCGGGAATCCGCTTGGGAGCCAACAGGCCAGCGAAACAGAAATTCTTCTGCATTCCCAGTTCATCAATTCGCTTCTGCAACTGCTCCCTCAGCACCCCATCCCCCACCAGCAGAAAAACAATCCTAGGGACTTTCCTTACCACTTCCGCTGCCGCTTCGATCAGATACTCGTGCCCCTTGAGATGAAACAGTCGAGCAATCTTCCCTACCACAATCGCTTCCTCGGAGATTCCGAGCTCTTGGCGAATGGCGCTGCGATATCGATGCGCTTCTAAAAACGGCTCGACCTCCATACCGCTATATACGGTCGTAAACTTATCGCGCGGAGCCACCTTGGCATCGACCATCAGATCTGTCATCGCATCGGCCACGCAAATCATACGGTGACAGCGCCGCGCCCCCCAACGCTCACACCACGCAAAGAACTTTCGTGCGGCCCATGACTGATAGGGATGAAAAGGAGCTCCGTGCACCGTATGAATCACAGCCGGCACATTCAACTTCCAGGCAGCCGCTCGCCCCAATATGCCTCCTTTGGCACTGTGCGTATGAACGACATCGGGCTGAAACTCTTGAATCGCACTGAGCAACTCGCGGTATGCAAGCCAATCTCGCCAAGGATGGATAGCTCTCTGCAGCGATGGAATCACCTTCACTGGCAATCCCTCTCCCCTACCCTGCTCCAGCAATCGTCCCTCGGGACCTTCCGATGGCCCCGTCATCAATAAGACATCATCCGAGTAATACTCAATCAAATCCAAACAGTTGTAGAGAGTATTCTCCTGCGCCCCGCCAATGATCATTCGCGTGATGACGTGCGCGACTTTCATTCGTAATACACCTCAGCCAAACAGAGTCCTTGAGCCGGCGCGGTTTGCCCCGCTAAACAACGATCACCACTGGCCAGCAACTCATCAATCCACTCTGGCTCTCTCTTGCGATGACCGACTTCGACCAAAGTCCCTACAATGTTTCGTACCATGTTGTAGAGGAATCCGTTCGCCGTCACATCGATCTGCAGCAACACTCCCTCCCAAGTCGGCTCGACCAAAATCTCCAGGCGGCTGATATTTCGAACCGTATTGCGTCGCGGACTCCCCTGCCCTTGCAACGCCACAAAATCGTGCTCACCTAAAAATCGACTTGCCGCCAAACGCATCGCCTCGATATCTAATGGCCGATGAAGGCACCATTGCAAATGCCCCAAATGCGGATCTGCAATTCGTGAATTGCGAATCGTATACCGATAACGCTTTCTCTTCGAGTCGCGAATCGCGTGAAAATGACTCGCTGCCTCTTCAGCAATTCGAACCACAATGTCCGAAGGAAGAAATCGATTCAATGCCGGTACCAATCTCTCCGCGCTGGCTTTCCAACGATCCGTGTAAAAACTTACCACTTGGCCAGTCGCATGCACCCCAGCATCCGTTCTCCCACTACCGGCAACACGAATCGACTCCCCAGTAATTTCCTGCAAAGCGATTTCCAGTTGCCCCTGGATCGATAGCGTCTCTCCCGGTTGCCATTGCCAACCCGAGTAACGACTGCCGTTGTAAGCAACCGTCAATTTGAAACAACGCCAACCTTCCCCCCGACTACCCATCAGCCAACCAGCGCCTCGGCGATCTGCACCGCATTGGTCGCTGCACCTTTGCGCAAGTTATCGCTCACACACCAAAACACTAAGCCACAGGGATCAAACAAGTCCTGACGAATACGACCGACGAAAACTTCAGGACGATCGGCGCAGCTAACCGGCATCGGATACGACTTCTGTGCTAAATCATCCACTACGACAATACCCGGTGCTTTCGCAAATACATTTCTCGCCTCCTCCACGGTGATCGGCTTTTTCGTCTGCACCCAAATCATCTCACTGTGCCCCACCATCACCGGCACGCGCACGCACGTCGCAGCAATCGCGATCGTATCATCACCCAAAATCTTGTGCGTCTCTCGCACCATCTTCATCTCTTCGGAAGTAAATCCCGCTTCCTTGTGCGAACCAATCTG
>JBEGUT010000279.1:0-5954 GCA_041178745.1 Planctomycetota bacterium
AGAAGCCCGAGCGTTGGCAAAACTTGCTGCCAAGAACAAACTGGCCACGCAGATGGGGACACAAATCCATGCTGAAGGCAATTACCGGCGCGTTGTGGAATTGGTTCAATCGGGCGCGATCGGCAAGGTGACCGAAGTTTATTGTTGGTGCAATAAAGGCTGGTCCAATGGACGCTTCGGACCTGCTAAACCAGCCCCAGCCAACCTCGATTGGGATCTCTGGTTAGGTCCCGCCAAGAGTCGCCCTTACTCCGATAGTATTCATCCCGGCAATTGGAGACGATTCTGGGAATACGGCGGAGGAACCTTTGGTGATATGGCATGCCATGTCGTCGATCTTCCCTTCTGGGCACTCGGCTTGCGTCATCCCAATGTCGTCACGTGTGAAGGCCCCGAACCACATCCCGATGGAACTCCGGAATGGACCAAAGCAACTTATGAATTCCCCGCGGAAAAAGGACACGGTCCACTCAAGTTGCACTGGGCTGATGGCAGTGCCAATTTCGATTTGGTGAAGGAGACCAAAGATCAGGATGGCCAGCCACTCACGAATTGGGGACTAGGCACATTGTTTGTCGGTGACAAAGGAATGCTTCTGGCAGACTACGGCCGTCGACAACTCCTACCCAAAGATAAATTCAATGATTTCAAAGCACCTGCTGAATCGATACCTAATTCGATTGGACATTGGCGTGAATGGGTTCAAGCATGTAAAACGGGATCACCGACGACCTGCAACTTCGATTACTCCGGAGCACTTACGGAAACGGTTCTGCTTGGAATCGTTGCATTCCGCGCCGGTAAATCTATTCAGTGGGATGCAGCCAACCTCAAAGCTACCAACGCTCCTGAGGCTGCACAGTACGTGACCAAGGAATATCGAACTGGTTGGGAAGTCGTTGGGCTAAAGGGCTAGAGTCCTCGCAGGAAGTGGAAACATGGCATCTACCTCAGCAACTTGGAGCATCCTAACAATGATGCTGGTTCTTGCATGGCACTCGCCGAGTGCTGCGCAGGACTCATCGGCTGAAGCGTTCTTTGAGTCAAAGATTCGACCTCTGCTGATCGAACATTGCTATGAGTGCCATTCCCAGGAAGCAGCTGCCAAGAATCAGCTTAAGGGTGGACTGTCACTCGATTCGGCAGAAGGAATTCGCACTGGCGGAGATAGCGGACCGGCGGTTGATCTGTCCGATGTCTCCGCAAGCTTGATCCTCAAAGCGGTCCGCTATGAAGATTACGAAATGCCTCCAACGGGTAAGCTTTCTGCTAGTGCGATCGCTGATATTGAACGCTGGATTGCAGCCGGCGCCTTTCACTCGCAAAACGCAGCGCCGACTCCGAGCAATAAACAACCTGGAAAGGTTGCGATAGACATCGAAAAAGGGAAGCAGACTTGGCCATACACACCGATTACCTCGAGTTCTATACCCGATACCGGTAACCACGCTTGGCCTCGAAGTCCCACGGATGCATTTCTACTTGCAGCAGCCTCTACAAAATCGCTGCAGCCGTCCGAAGAAGCAAGTCGCGAGATCTTGGTGCGAAGACTCTACTACGATCTCGTAGGACTCCCTCCAACTCCGGAAGAGATCGATGAGTTCGTGGATAACTCCGAGCCCGATGCCTATGAACGACTCGTCGATAAATTACTCGCCTCACCGCAATTCGGTACACGCTGGGGCCGCCATTGGCTCGATATCGTTCGCTATGCCGAATCGACAACACTTCGGGGACTGATCTATGCAGACGCGTGGCGTTATCGCGATTATGTTATCCAATCGCTTCAAGAAGATCGGCCGCTGAACGTTTTTATTCGTGAACAAATCGCAGGTGATTTACTACCATCTGAAAATATCGAAGACCAATCGCGTGGACTTATCGCCACAACCTTCCTTGCGCTAGGTAATCACAACCTTGAAGAACAAGATAAAGCCCAATTGAGAATGGATGTCGTGGACGAGCAACTGGATGTGATCGGCCAAGCCTTTCTTGGACAAACCTTTGGCTGTGCTCGCTGCCACGATCACAAATTTGATCCGATACCAACAAAAGATTACTACGCCTTAGCGGGTATCCTCCGCAATGCTCAAACTCTGCAGGATGCCAATGTTTCTAACTGGATCACTCGACCACTGCCACTTGAACCTGAGGTGCAGGCGAAGTTTGACCAACTGGCGACTGAGCAGCGACAGTTACAGACAGAGATCAAGAAAACGAAAGATGCACTTGGAAAAGGTTCTGCGAAAGAGATTACCAAAGTTGTTGCGATCAATCAGTTGCAAGGCATCGTGATCGACGATGCCGCTGCACAGAAGGTTGGTGAGTGGCAAAATTCTCAGTTCACCAACCCTTATGTCGCTGATGGTTACATCACCGACATGAATCAAGGGAAGGGAGAGAAAACCGTCACCTTCCAAGCGACCAATTTAACAACTGGCACTTACGAAGTTCGTTTGGCCTACACGCACGGTGCCAACCGTGCCTCGCGCGTACCGGTCACGGTATCGAGCGCTGAGGGCGAGCAGGTCATCTATATTGATCAACGCAAGAAGCCTGATATCAGTCCCGGTTTTGTTTCATTAGGCTCTTTTCGCTTTGAAGCAGGTGGACAGGCTTATGTACTGGTATCGACTTTAGACACGGATGGTTTTGTGATTGCAGACGCCGTCCAGTTTCTGCCGATGGGTGTTACATCATCGCTCGCGGACATCCCCGCCAATAATGGTTCGGATAAGTCGAGCAGCACCGAAAAAGCCGCACTGCAATCCAAGCTTTCTGACCTGGAGAAGAGACTGAAGGAGATCGATAGCCAACTCAAATCGAGACCCTCGGTGATGTCCGTTATAGAGCGAGAGAAGATCGAGGAATCGTACGTTCATATCCGCGGACTGGTGGATCAAAAGGGTGCGGAAGTGACACGGGGATTCCCGCAAGTAACCGGTGGCAACCTAGACCTGAATCTACCGCCAGATCAAAGCGGTCGTTTACAATTGGCCAATTGGATCGTACATCCGCAAAATCCGTTGACCTCGCGAGTCATGGTAAATCGTCTATGGACTTGGCTTTTTGGACAGGGATTGGCGCGGGATCCCGACCATATCGCACCGTCGAGTGAAACACCTGAAAATGTTTTGTTGATCGACTACTTAGCAACTCGTTGGCAGCAAGATGGTTGGTCTACCAAGAAAATGATTCGCGACCTTGTTCTTTCGTCAACCTATCGTCAAACCAGTCGTCCTGGGGAAGCAGCGATTGCTTTGGATCCGGACAATCGTATGTGGATGCGTGCCGAGCAGAAAGCAATGTCAGCGGAATCGCTCCGTGATTCGTTGCTGAAGATCTCAGGTGATCTAGATGGCCGAATGTTTGGAAACGATATCGCTAACCTTCCAGCTTCCGACTTTGGATATCAGCATACGAGCCATCGCCAAAGTATCTTTATGCCAATGTTTAGAAACGCGCTTCCTAAAATGCTGGTCGCGTTTGATTTGGCCGACAGCAGTCGGGTTACGGGACGCCGCAATTCGAGTATTGTCGCTCCCCAGGCATTGCTGATGCTTAATTCCGAAGAAGTTCAGGAAGCCTCGCGCAAAGCAGCAAAGTTACTGCTGCGAATTCCACTTGAAGACAACGTAGAGCGACTGAGCTTTGCGTTTCAACAAACACTTTGTCGAAATCCTACATCAGAGGAAATCGACCTTTTCACGAATCACTTGGGACCTCAGATGCCAGGGGTTGATTTTGAAGGACTCAGCGATCAGCAAGGCGTGATGGATCGATGGACGGAGATCTACCAAACCCTTTTTGGCTGTGCAGAATTTCGCAGTTTGGATTAAGGCCATGACTCAACCTATCCCTCAATTATCGCGTCGACAAATGCTGCAAACAGCGGGCTGCGGATTTGGTCTATTGGCCATGCAGAACATGTTGGCGGGAAACATGCAGGCCGCAGAGAATTCGTCAGCATCGCAGGCAATTTTCAATCCCAACCCGAAAGTGAAACGGGTCATTTTCTTGTTTATGCAAGGAGGCGTTAGCCAAGTTGATAGTTTCGACAGGAAACCTAAACTCGACGAGTTTAATGGCCAGAAAGTACCTTTTGACGATGCTCGCTCGATAGCCAACACGAGAACACGCGGGACCCCTCAACGAGTCTTTCGCTCTCCCTGGAAGTTTTCTCGTTACGGTGAGTCTGGGTTAGAGGTATCCGACCTTTTTCCTTGCATTGGTAAAAAGGCTGACGATCTGTGCGTCATTCGCTCGCTGAACACAGAGGGTGTGGCGCATGGTCCGTCAACACTTTTTCTGCACTGTGGTGCGACAGTTGGTTTCCGTCCATCGATGGGTTCTTGGATTTCATACGGTTTAGGAACGGAGAATGAAAACCTCCCTGCGTTTATCACCATCAGCCCATCGGCAGGCAATGGTGGAGCTCGAAACTACGGTAGTGCTTTTCTGCCAGCCAAATATCAGGGGACAGCGATCGGCCGCTCAAAGGATCTTAAGGAACTGACCACAATCGACTTCCTGACATCCCCTGATGCCGATGCTACCTCGCGTCGACGCAAATTCGAATTGCTTCAGAAAATGAATCAAATGCGCCAGGAACAAACCACTGGTGATGATCAGGTAGAAGCGGTTTTGCAGTCGTATGAGACCGCATGGCGAATGCAACACGCGGCTCCTGATATTTTGGATATCGAAAGAGAAGACGCTGCGACACAAGCTCGGTATGGTATTGGCGAGAAAGCCACAGATCGCTTCGGTCGACAGTGTTTAATGGCGCGTAGGCTTTGCGAAGCGGGCGTACGATTCATTCAAGTCACTTATGGTGATGACACTGCTAATCCCGCTTGGGATCAACATAGCAACTTGGAAAAACATGCCGATCATGCTCTCGCCACCGATCGTCCTGTTGCCGCATTGCTAGAAGATCTCAAGCAACGCGGACTTCTAGAAGACACGTTGGTATGGTGGGGAGGGGAATTTGGTCGAACCCCTTATGCTCAAGATAATGGTACTGGCCGCGATCATAATCCAGGCGGATTTACAATTTGGCTTGCAGGTGCTGGAGTGCGCAGCGGCATCACTTACGGAGCAACCGACGAATTTGGTCATCATGCGATTGAGAACCGAGTCCACATGCATGATCTCCACGCCACCATCTTGCATCTGATGGGGCTCGATCACACTAGACTCACGTACCGATATGCTGGACGCGACTTTCGCCTCACGGACGTCCATGGAAGAATTGTCGAGGACATTTTTTCCTAGTAACAGTAGTCCTCATACCACTTCGTGTCTTTGTTCCCTTCTTGCTCGGGTTGTCATTGAGAGATTCTGATGAGCGATAGTCGTTGCTTGAGTGATACCGTTCGATTATTCATGCTGACATTCGTTTTACTTTGTACCAACTACTCGATCGTTCTCGCTGAAGATACGACATCAAGACGTCCCAACATCCTATGGATCACCAGCGAAGATACTGGACCACAGTTGGGATGCTATGGGGATGCATATGCGACAACGCCGAATCTAGATCGACTCGCAAAAAAATCCTTGCGATTCCTCAACTGTTGGTCGAATGCCCCCGTCTGCGCACCAGCTCGAACGACGATCATTTCAGGAATGTGGCCAACTTCGACGGGTGCGCAAAACATGCGATCGGAGGTTCGATTGCCAGATGGCGTCGCACTCTTCCCACAGTTATTGCGACAGGCAGGTTACTACTGCAGCAACAATTCGAAGGAGGACTATAACCTGATTCAAAACAGACAGGTCTGGGATGAGTCAAGTAATAAAGCTCACTGGCGAAAACGGAAAGATGGTCAACCGTTTTTTGCAGTCTTCAATAGCACTGTAAGCCATGAAAGTCAGATTCGCAAACGTCCACATCGGGCTAAGCATGATCCAGCAAAGGTAACAGTTCCACCCTATCATCCAGATCTTCC
>JBEGUT010000280.1:0-5945 GCA_041178745.1 Planctomycetota bacterium
GGCATGGCAGGGGGTGCGAGCGAAAGAACCTACCTCCGGAGGGGGGTAAATCATATCGACCACGTTCGTACCCATTCCTCACCTTGCCACTCTACACTTGCCCCCAAACGCACGAGGATTGCTTTAGACGCGAGTTTTTGCGTCAGTGACTCGGAAGCCAAGATTAGGTCTCCCGCGAAGCTACAGCCTGGCCTAAGGCCCAAGAACCAGCCTCTATCGTGCTCCGGAACCGGAAGCCAACATGCAAGCCGTCGCTCGGCTTTGAGACTCGACTCAATCTGATCGATCACTTTCGGCGACGTGATGCCATTGGCCCGAACCTCCATTAAGTGAATCTCAATCTCGACCTGGCCAGCCAAAGCTACAGCGTAGTGCGTCGCATCGATCACCTGGACGATTTTGCATGGCATCAGCAAACCGTAATTCATCGTTTGCCCTTTTTAGGCTTGGCCCACGGCGGCATTTCGAAGATCCGGACATCCAGCCATCCCGGCGAGCAGACGCCGCACCTCTCAAGAACAAGTCGATCAATCTGGTTGTCGTCGAGCCAAATGCCAACTTTTGTCAGCGAATCGAGAGCACACTTCGCTACGTTGTCGAGATCGCGAACCCTTCGATCTGGCATCCAGCAATAGACCTCCACGGCCAAGCGACAATCAAGCGGTTTACCGATTTCGCCGAGCTGCTCCGCTACGTCGCGATGATATTTGCGACCGATCGCGCCGATGATTGTGCGGCCTCGGAAATGCTTCCAGTAGTGGTTGACTGACGGCGGATAAGGGAGCCTAAGCTCGCGAAGAAGATTGTTTGGTTGCATCGTGCTTGTTCTCAGAATCCTCAAAATCCGTCGCGCCGGAAAGCCATTGCCAATTGTGCTGAACTAAAGCCGGGTCATCGATGTGAAAATCTCGGAACGTCCATGACTGGTGATGCCTGATTCTCGCCAAGATATAACCAAATATATCTGCATCACAAGCGGTCGGTTTTCTTTCTTGAGAGTTTACCCAATTGAGATTATTTGCGCGCATAAAAAAACCTCTGATTCTTACTTCAGAGGCGGGCGGATGTTGACTCGGCCTGAGTGTTTAAGTTAGCGTCGAGCGTCTCTTACGCGACTAACGCTAACTTACACTCCTGCCTGTGTCAACAAATAAACGCCGACTGAAGACAAAAAAGAAGAAAAAAGACAAAAATTCCGACTCTTAATACTTAGTGCGCAACGGAATAACTAAATACGAATACCCCTAAGAATATGGGGAAAATGCAAAGAAAATTGCTAGAAGATAAGTTAAACTTATCCAGCCCATTCGGAACCGTTAGTAAATTCAGGTGGATTGCTGTACTTGGCCCAACCCGTTCCGCGCTGCGTTTGGCCTGTCTCGGTAATAATCGCACCGATTCGAAGAAGTGCCGCTTTAACCTTCGGCCTTGAAATACCTGTTATATCGCTGATTTGCTTCTCTGTAAGATCGCCGCTTGTCAGCGTGTCTTTCACTACCCGATCCGTTTCGCGATCTTCTGCGGCCCGTTTTTCGGCTCCTGGTGACTTCGGTTGCTGCACAATCGGCTTCTCATCGGTCACGACTCGCCAGACTGGAAAGTTGAACTGAATGGTTCTCGCTTCCGGTTGCTTCCAAGACCTCACTAAAGCTTCGCAGACGCAATAGCCCGGCGTCTCATGCGGACGGATGACCATATGAGCATCGACGGATCTCGAAATCGTTCCTGCTCCTGCTCCGACATCAGAGAGGCTTTTGTCGCCTTGAAAGCCTTTCGAACTATGATGAATCACCACCACCGCGCAATCCATTTCCGTTGCCAGCCGTTCAAGCTGCGTGTAAATACCACCCATCGCGGTATTATCGTTTTCGGAGATGCCGGAGGGTATCAGCTTGTAGAAAGCGTCGAGGATAATCGCGGAGTAGTGGCCCGGCCTCGTTCCTCCGACGTGCTTCTGAAGCATCGGAATATCACAAGGAATGCCTCGGAGACTTAGCATATCGATCATATGCCGCTGGTCTTCAGGCACGTTCATCGCTGTTCGTGTTGCACGATAACGATAGGAAAGCGTCTCCAAGTGTAGCTCGTTATCGACGACGAGCGTTTTGCCTTGCCGTGCAATCGGAAAGCCTAGAAAGTCGCTGCCGGTAATTAGGCACATTGCGAGATTCGACGCGATGAATGATTTGCCGACCTTGGGCGCGGCAATGATATTCATCACCGATCCGGTTCGAATCAGGCCATCGACGATAGATTGTCTTTCATGCGGGTAATTCTTCTCGATGTACTCAAGGTTAACGATCTTGAGCATCTCCGATTTTGGCTCTAGCGGATTGTCGTCCGTGACGTATTTAGGCATCTGGGAACTTCTCCTTGGCTGCTTGGAATGCAGCTCGACCGTCGCCGTTGTGAATCAGGTTTTTAAACGCTTCGAACTTGTTGTAGCAATGATCGGACTGAAGCCCGGTAGATGTAGTAAAGATGTACAGCACTTCCGTGCCATCAGTGGCTGTGACCACGGAAGCGGAGATGCCAAAATTCTTTCCCGGCCTAGTCCAGTGAATGCCATCGTGACTCGTCCAGCCAGGCAAGACTTCCGGCCAAGTCATTTCCGCCTTAAACTTCTCGATGACTGGGTGACCGTCGCCGTGTTCGCTCGGAGGCGTCAGTGTTCGCTTTGATTTGTAAACGGGTGCGGATTGTGACTTACGCAAATCAAATCTTGCACCTACTTGCCAGAGTCGCCTGCGCTCCTCGACAGTAATCGTTGGAATCTCTGGAAGCGGATTCCCAAGGATCTGGACGTACGTTCTTTCTTTGATCGGATGAACGCCAAGCGGAGAGCCTGCGCCGACGATGTAGCCGCCTTCTCCGCGAGTTTCAATCCTGACCTTCTTTCCGTCAGCTTGCATCGCTATCTTTTGATTCCCACCGAGAACATCGCAGCGATAGATAACGTGGTAGCCATCTTTCGGAGTCTCGACCACGGCAATCTTGCAAGCGACATCCGGAATCGCATCAAACCAATCCCAAAAAATGGAGCCGTCATCGAAGTCAAGCACCTCAAGACCACCGCTGACAGCTCCGCAGACGATTCCGATGCCTGATTTGCGAGAGAACCACGATTGCAATTCTTCATCAGTTGCTAAACGATCTTGGTACTCTTTCCACGGCACCGCAGCCGCCTTGCTACCATCGAGCCGAATCGGCACGACTGAGATTCCAGCCTGGACGTATTCCCTCGCAATATCAAGCTGATTCATTAGCGTGAACCTCAATTTCGGCCTTAATATGATTCAAACAACGGAAGATTTTTTCTTTTATGATGCACCCGAAAAAGATCTTCGATTGGCCGAAAACCGTTTGGGTCTATGTCAAATCTCAGCAGTTTTGTAAGTGTTTCTTGGTTTATGGGTTTTCCATTCCAAAGTATTTCTTCCGAGTCCGCAGGGCCAAGATTAGAAAATTGCAGCTTGTACAAGCCAAAAGATTTCACTGAAACCATTTTTTGCTGCATCGGAGACCACACCGAAGTGACGCTAGTAGATAACTTATGAAACTCGTTTGAGTTCCATTTGTTACTTGAGCCTAAAGTAGCATTGTTTTCGCGTCTGTTTTGCGTCAACTGCGAAAGTATGTACAGCGTATCTCGTTGCGCATCTGTCATATCACTATTGCGAGTCTTCACCTCTATTATCATCAGAAGTTGAAATGACCTTCCATGATGTGTCTTGTATTTATGAACGATGTAGTCCATATCATAAATAACGATATGCTGCTTCTGACTGTCGAGTTCTTGATTTTCACGAATCCATCGACCAAAGGAGGATTCCGTTGTTGATGTGCATCCACAATTGGCGCAAGTAAAGACCTGATTGAATTGCCTTGTCATTGTCCGCACCTCGCCATAGCAAGCACTGCTTGATCGTGATCTTTCTCAAACCCAATCCATTTACGCTTTAGCTTGATTGCTGCGGCAGCGGTTGTGCCACCACCTAAAAATGGATCGCAAACGATACCGTCGCTTGGGCAAAGATTCTGAATCCAGTATTCGGCCTCTGATTGCGATTGCTGCCAATCATGGTGCGACTTTTCACGTCCTCCTGAAACAACGTCATGTACAATCGTCTGTTTATCGTCGCGAGTTCCTTTAACAAACCATAGCATTGCTTTCCATCCAACACGAATGCCATATTCCTTCATTAGCGATTCGCCACCAGAATGAAGACAGCAGCAGACCCACCAATAACGTAAATGCTTTGATAGAATTTGCAGTGCGTCAGGTATTTGGATATGGCCGACATAGGCCATTAAAGATCCGCCGTCCGCTAGCTTGTCCGCTGCGAACTCTCCGAGGCCATCAAACAATTCAATTGCTTTTCGGTCATATGGTGGATCTGTAAAGATTAAAGATAGCGATCCATCTGCTACCTTGTCGGTGAGCTTGCGAAAATCTCCGACATGCACATTGTCAAAAAATTGCGGTTCGACTTTAGAAGCTGCTTCTTTTCGCTTATCTTGTCGATTCTTAGACTGCCGTTTTTCTTTGATGTCCTTCGCAACACGATGAATCGATGTCTCTTTACGGCGAACCTTTTCGACGACTTCCGCTTCAATTTCTCCTTTCTCCGCTGCATCCAGAATTAACTTACCAGCATCATAGGTGCGTTCACCAACACCAGCGGTCTTGGCGGACTCCTTGCGAGTGTCGATAGGTTTTTGTTTTGGCAATTTTGCCGAAACAGATTCGGGTTTGCGTATCTGTTGTTCTTTTGCCAGCGGCTTCAATACATCTTCCCGCTTGCGTGCTAGTGCTATGCGATCAATGTCGGCAAGGTTGCGCCGACCGAACTGGTTATCAATCATCCACAAAAGAACTTGCGATCGACTTTCAAAGTTCTTTTCAATTGCGTCATAACCTAGATTGTGACGAGTGCAAATCTCATAACGATTGTGACCGTCAACTAGTATTCCTTTCCAAACCACCAATGGATCTCTACAGCCATCTTTTAAGATGTTTTCTTCAAGCTGCTTGAACTCCTCCGGTGAAAGAGGTGGAATCAAAGACTTAAATTCACTGTCGACTTGTATTTTCACAATCGACTCCTTTCAAACAAAAAAGCCCACCCCATTTGTCTTGACCGCCAACTGTGCGAAAAGCACGAAGACACAAACGGGATGGGCTAATGTTCGGTAATGTTGGCGGTCAACCAACTCTTTAAACTATATCAAACAGACGCAAGCAGATCAAGACATTTCATTTTTAAGGTCGTCTTGCCAGTATGGACAGTCACAAATATATCCGTCTATTTCCCTGATTTGTTTGTTTGATGAAATGATAGAAATCTCTTGAATCGTGAAATAAAAGTCCGTCTTAACAACCATTCTATTAATTTCTGTTTCGCGATCCCATGATTCAATAATTGCTAATCGACGCGAATTAATCCATGATTCAAGATCCTTGGATGGATTTTTGCATGTATATGATTCTTGCAGCAGATCTCGTTCGCGAAGAAGGGATTGCTGATTCACATCTTCACCGCCAAGCCTTCCACAACCATCACCGTGTTCACACACAGCCACTGATTGTCGTACTTCTCATCGTGGTATTCAACGAGAGCAAGATACCGCCCGTACTTCTCTTTCTTGTCCTTGATTGTCGTAACGCTAACGCTCTTGCCTTCAATACGCTCAACCAGCCACGCTTTCGCCGCGACTCCTTCCGGTGTTCGCAGCTCCGGTGCATTAATTCCGCTGAGACGCAATATCGTCGTGTGCTTGATCTTGAATCCAAGATCGATTTCAACTTCAATCGTGTCGCCGTCGATAACGCGAACGACTCTTGCTAGGTATTCGTACATTACACCACTTCCTTTTCTTCTTTCGCTTCCCACAACACACAACCAAAATCAGGCTTAACTCTCAAGGTCGCGGTATAACCTGAA
>JBEGUT010000281.1:0-5931 GCA_041178745.1 Planctomycetota bacterium
TACATCCTTCAGCAAAGATGAATCAGATGGCTTAATCAAAGAATTAGAACGAGACAGTCAACAAGCAAAACGAATTGCCGCAGTTCTCCGCGTTGTACGTCCCGATATAGTTCTGCTAAACGAGTTCGACTACTCACCCAATCACGTTGCCGAAACACTTTTCTCGGAAAAATATCTCGCAGCTCCGCAGGGTGCTATCGCTGGTGAGCCCATCGAATACCGCTATCGTTACTCAGCCGACGTCAATACGGGTGAGCCAAGTGGTCTTGATCTTGACAATAATGGTAAAACCGACGACCCCAATGATGCTTGGGGATTCGGAAAGTATCCAGGTCATTATGGAATGTTGCTGCTGAGCAAATATCCAATTCGTGCTTCTGAGATTCGATCCTTTCGCAAATTCCTTTGGAGTGAGTTACCTGGGGCGAAACGCCCAAGCGATCCTGACACTGGGCAATCGTATTACTCAGATGAGGTTTGGAAGCAATTGCGTCTTTCCTCAAAAAGCCACTGGGATGTACCAATTGATACTCCCCATGGTGTGATCCATCTGCTTTGCTCGCATCCGACTCCACCAGCTTTCGATGGCCCGGAGAATCGAAATGGAAACCGCAATCATGATGAAATTCGACTCTGGAAGGAGTATATCGAAAACCAAAACGCTTCATTTCTGATAGATGACGCCGGAAAACGTGGAGGCCTATCGGAGGGAAGACCATTTGTTATAGCCGGTGACCTCAACGCAGATCCTATCGACGGAGACGATCAGGGAGAAGCGATTAAGCAACTTCTCCAATCACCTATGGTGAATGCTTCAACAACTCCACGAGCCGACGGTGGTAAAGAATCAGCTCAACGCCAAGGAAAAAAGAATAGCGAGCACAAAGGAGATCCGGCGGAGGATACCAGCGATTTCAACGATCGAAACCCTGGCAATCTGAGAGTCGACTATGTTCTTCCATCGATACATTTCAAAATCACTCGAAGCGGAATCTTTTGGCCCACATTCAAGCAGTGTATGCCGATCGATCCAAACTGGATGTCCGCTTCAGACCATCGCTTGGTCTGGATCGATATCAGCAAATAATGGTTAACAGATTGTACCTTACGACTTCGGAACTAGAAATGTTGTTGAGTTTAACTTCCTATCCGCCGGAGGAAGGGACATTTGCGTTGTGATAGATGTCCTGAACGTCATCACACTCGTTTAACATATTGATGAACTTTTCGAACATCGGCAGATCGTCTGCACTGATTTCCGAGCGTGCTTGCGGAACGAAAGTTATTTCCTCTAATTCGAACTCAATCTTCGGAAACGCCTCCAGCAAGGCATTCTTAGCCTTGTAAAACTCGGTCGATGGAGCGAAGACGGTGACTTGCCCATTCTCGCACTCCACATCGTTGACATCCACCTCGGCACCGAGCAGCGATTCGAGTACTTCATCACCGTTATTGCCTTTGAAGGAGAGAACGGCGAGATGATCAAATAAGTGCGTGACCGAACCAGGTGCACCCATTTTAGAGCCCGTCTTGGTAAAGCAATTTCGGACATCGGTAATGGTGCGGTTGTTATTGTCTGTGAGACAATCAACGATTACGGAGCAGCCACCGGGACCAAAACCTTCATAACGTGCCGTGACGAAATTCTCGCCCCCAGCACCGCTCGCTTTATCGATTGCTTTTTCAATCACATGCGAAGGAACCTGCTCGCGTTTCGCGCGATCGATAATGCTCTTCAGGGCAGGATTGGAAGTCGGATCGCCGCCACCATTTTTGGCAATCACATAAATCTGTTTCCCGTATTTCGAATACAGCTTCGACTTCTGACCAGCCGTCTTGGCCATCGATACCTTACGAACTTCAAAACTTCTTCCCATGGCTCATGCTCTTTACAGGTAGTTCAAGAAAATGCGGTTCCCCCGCGAAACCTATCGTACCAAATGTAAAAACATTTTTCATGGCCCTACTATTGGTCCTGAGGGCCGTTTTGATTGCTTTTCCGTCAATTGATTCCGCAGCGTAGTGGTTCACGCATCTGTCCAACTCTCCAGGCCGAACACGCGACCTACTTCCTTTTACAAGAGTTGCCGCTGCGATGCACCGGGAGCGGTAAAAACTTTCTCTTGCCTCTTCTCTTGGTGATGCATACGATTCACACGGAAGCAGACAAAATGTTCTAAGGCATCATGGCCGCCGTGGCGAAAGTCGCGAGGGCAGAAGCAACGAACATTTTCTTGTGCGGGAGGCACATGAGGAAGGGCAAATCGCAATGGCCCGTTCGGCTCAAAGTGCAACTCTTTCCGCAGCCATAGCAACCCGCCCGATTTCGGGATGCTTCACTTCGAAAAGCTCTGTGCGCGATGATGCCGGCGATTCATTGTGGAGACTAAAGCTGCAAGTGTGATAAGCGATGTCCGCTCGGAGTATAAGCCGGCTGGCTCCGGTTCAATCGATTCAAGCGATGCATCAGACGCGACTCTTTTCATCACTATCTGCAGTAGACACAGAGGAACTCTCACATCCGTAAAGCTTTGCTTACGAATGTACGGCCGGTAACGGTTGTTCCTAATAAATGATCAACACCTTTCTTTGACCATGCACAAAACGTGTCCTATATTCCCTTGGGTCGAGGTGTGTATGCATTCTTGACCTTCTTTACAGGGAGCTCTTGGCGAGAATGGTAACTCGCACTCAGAGCAAACTTCGATACTGCCGTTTTCGGAAAGACCTGTTGAATGACTCGGAGTCAACCTCGCCAGATCCATCTCGCTGCAGCCTTCATGCTGCTATGCTTTGCGATCAGCCTTCCAGCATTTGCAGAAGAGAAAGTCTTTGGTGCAGCTGACCAAGTTGCGACCGCTGAAGTTCTGCAACAAGGCATGCAACTGGAGCAGGATCGACGCTGGAGCGAAGCGATTCATCTTTATGAGAAAGCAACCAAGCGTTTTCCTCAGGATAGCGACCTGCGACGCCGACTCCTGATCTCGCGCATTCACTACGATGTAACGCGTCGATACCGCGATATCAGCTACACCGACTCCGTTGCTAAACTCAATGTAGAACAGGCCGCTGATCTTTATGTCGAAATACTTGCCAAGCTAGAAGCGAATTACGTCGATCCCTTAAATCTAAATGAGATTTTGCGAAATGGAACGGCGTTTGTCGAAGTTGCTCTAACTGAGCCGGCTTTTCTCACTAATCACTTACCCAATACACCAGCACCAACAGTAGAACAGTTCCGCCTAGCTATCCATCGCGATGTGCTGGGGCGTGAAGTTGCTAACCGATTTGAAGCACGACAGCTTGTGCTAAACGTAGCCAAAAAAGCGGAACAAAAGATTGGCTTGAAACAGACCGCTACTATCTATGAATACATCTGTGGAGCAGTAGGTCTTCTTGATCCGTACTCTGGCTTCCTTACCGCCGGCGAATTAACGGAAATGACCTCTCAGATTGAAGGTAACTTTGTGGGTCTCGGTGTCGAACTGCGCCCTCAAGATAAAAGATTGCATGTCGTTAGCGTGATACGAGGTGGCCCAGCCGATCAATCGGGCATTCAAGCGGATGATGAAATTATCGGAGTCGATGGTAGCACCACGGAGGTGATTGGAGCAGATCGCGCAGCCGATCTACTTCGAGGTCCCGAGAACAGTTTGGTAAAACTGATTCTCAAACGAGGTGCTGGTGAGATCATTCCACTGACGGTGGCTCGCCGTCGTGTTGACGTTCCTAGCATCGAAGCGGTTCATATTATGGATAGTCAACATGGGATCGGTTACTTGCGTATTTCTAACTTTCAGAAAACGACCGACGAGGAACTAGATCGAGCATTGTGGGATTTACAAAAACAGGGCATGCGAAGCTTGGTCCTCGATGTCCGTGGAAATCCTGGTGGACTCTTGGAAACCTCGGTTCGAGTTGCTGATCGATTCATTTCCGATGGCGTAATCGTCTCCACCCGAGGCCGAAATGGTATTGAAAACAAGAACTTCACGGCTCATCGAGCAGGAACATGGCAGATGCCTCTGTTTCTTCTGATAGACGGCGATAGTGCCAGCGCAAGTGAGATTCTCGCGGGTGCGATTCGCGATCACCGACGCGGCCTGCTGATCGGTGCAAACACTTACGGCAAAGGTAGCGTTCAAGGGCTTTACAATACCGAAGCGGCGAAAAGCGGCTTGAGGTTGACTGTCTCAAAATTCTTTTCTCCGAAAGGTCTCCCGATTGCACATCATGGCGTGGGACCGGACATCAAAGTAGACATCGATGAAGAAACTTACGTGATGGCGAAACCGGTTGTCGATTCGCATGGGCGCGAAGTGCTCAATCCGCAACAAACACCTCAGGACAAAGTGCTTCAAATCGCCCTGGAAAAGGCTCGAAGCGGTCAGTAACCCAACGGTCATCGCGAAGCGTGCGTTTAGATGCTAAAATCTGCTCAGTTCTTTAAGTCGATCTTTGGCGAAAAGGGTGAGCAATGAGCGCAGCAGATAAAGATGATGTGAAATCTGTCAAGTCGACCGCATCCAATCAAGTCATCAATGTTCCCAATTCGCTTTCAGCACTGCGCTTCGTGCTGGCAATTTTTGTCTGCATCTGGATTGAGCAGCAATGGTATCTTGCGGCATTGATCGGTTTTATCATCGCCGTCTCTACAGACTGGATCGATGGCTATTGGGCTCGACGCTTTAATCAAGTCACCAAGCTTGGGCGAATCCTTGATCCCTTCGTGGATAAAATCATCATCAGCGGGACTCTGATTGGCTTGGTTGGTCAACCTGAAAGCGGACTAGCGGCATGGATTGCAACGGTGGTCGTTGGACGCGAACTTTTGGTTACAAGTCTTCGCGGAATGATTGAAGGGCAGGGAGGTGACTTTTCTGCCAAGCAACTTGGTAAATGGAAAATGGTCCTGCAATGCGCTGCCGTGATCGTTTGCCTTCTTGGCCTCATGTGGAAGGAATCTACACCCGCTTGGCTCCCTTGGGTTAGGACGATTACCATATGGAGCGCGGTTATCTTGACGATCGTATCGGGTGTCGAATACATCCTTCTGGCGATCCGTAATAAACCATCAACCCCGAAATAAATCTATAGGAAATCGTTTTGGAACCAACTTCCAACCCTTCCATCTTAATCATCCTATTCGGGCTATTCATTTTTGGATTCATGCTCTGTTCGTTTTTTGCATGGATTGCATCAATCTCTTGGCTGAAACTCGGCGGCAGTACACTACCCGTGGAAGATCGACTGCCCGCTCGTTGGGGTTTACTCCACCTCATCGGTATCGTTGTACTGTTCGTCTTCTTCAGCAATTTCGTTTTGCTTTTACTTCAAGCCGCTGGGTTGAAACAATGGATTGCAACGCAACCGGAAGAAAGCCGTGAAGCGCTAGTAGGGATCTCACAAATTGTTTCCGCCAGTTGTGGCCAGTTGCTTGCTATGTTCGTCGGCACGGTTTGGATTGCTGCCCAAACCGGCTGCAGGATCGGTGAAGTCGGCTGGTCCATACGTCGGGTCGGTTACGATTTACTGGTTGGATTAGGAGCTGCCCTACTTTTCATACCCTTGATCCAGATCTTGATGGCAACACTCGTCTTTAGCCTTAAAATGGAATACGACCATCCATTATTTGAAGCGATGGAAAAAGGCCCCGTCTGGCTGATGTATGGTGGAGCCGTTTTTGCCGCAGTGCTAGTAGCTCCGATCACCGAAGAATTTCTTTTTCGCGTTCTGCTGCAAGGACTCTTGGAAGCTAATGCAAAAAGACATTTTTCTTTCAAGACTTTTTTCTGGGGATCCCCTTTGAAAGACCAATCCCTGGCAATGAATATCGTGTCAGAAGCAGTCGCACCTCAGTCCACAGAATCTTCCATCAGCGACCCTGAGTTACCACATCCTCCAAGCAGTAGTAACCAGCTCACAAACTCG
>JBEGUT010000282.1:0-5921 GCA_041178745.1 Planctomycetota bacterium
AGCTGACTCGGATCGAGTGCTGTCCCTGCTTAGCGGTCTGGCCGATAGAGCGAAGCGTTGGATTTTGGCTGGGACCATCTTCTGGCAAATCGCGATCGATGACGGGACCCAAACAGATCTCAGGTAACTGTCTCAGCAATTGTTCGGCTTTCAAATGCGGCAGCTCCAGACTCAGCGTGTTCGGTAATCGCAAGGACTGTTTCGCGTGAACCGTTAGCGGTTGATTAAGTTCAAACTCTAGACGTGCCAAGAAACGATCGCGCAGTTCGACCATGCGGTCAGCGCCATCTTGAAGTGCTGCGTCCACTAATCTCGCTGCTTGCCCCAACCCTACGATGTGCGGCACATTGCGGGCGCCCGGTCGCAGCCCACCTTCATTACCTTCACCGAACATGATTGGCTGCAACGGAATACCGCTACGCACATAGAGCCCTCCGATGCCTTTCGGGGCATACATTTTGTGACCGCTAAACGATAGCAGGTCGACATTGAGTTCATCGACCAAGGTTCTGATTTTCCCTAACGATTGCGCAGCGTCAGTATGCACGATAATATCGCGTGCATGACATAGCTCTGCAATTTCTGCGATCGGTTGAATGGTGCCGATTTGATGATTGGAGTGCTGAATGCTTACGAGTCGGGTCGCTGGACGAATGGCTGCTTCCAATTCATTTAAGGAAATCTTTCCTTGTGAATCGCAACCGATGACAGAAAGTCCCCAGCCGAGTTTTTGAAGGTGCTGTGCGCATTGGGTAACGACCGAGTATTCCATCGATGAAATAATCAGGTGTCGTGGTGCATTGCTCGGCAATTGCGAATCGATTTGCGAAGCGCTTCCCAGGAGAGCGAGGTTAATGCTTTCGGTTCCACCGGAAGTGAAAACCATTTCTGTCGGATGGCATCCGATCAATTTTGAAACGACGGCTCGCGAATCTTCTATGGCTTCCTGAGCGGCTCGACCCAGCCAGTGAGAGCTAGCCGGGTCGCCAAAAAAATCACCCAAGAAAGGTTGCATCGCTTCGCGGACGCTACCGGCAACCGGAGTGCTACTGTTGTAGTCTAGATAAATGGTCCGCATGAGCAACCTGAAGAGTCAACGACGATCACGATGAAGGGGCTACTAACATTGAGCTTCGCGTTTTTCCCCTACGCAACCACGTGGAGCGTCAAGCACACTACGAAAAAGCTTAATCCCTTCCGAAGATGACTTCTGTGGCAATCATTCGGGCAATTGCTGCAGACGACAAGTCTTTGCGGTGAGGAAAATGAAAGTCGCGATGATTATTCCCGAGACACCAGTCATTGCGATTGTAACGGCTAAGCGGCAATCCAGATGCATTTAGATGACGACAACATGCCGGATGCGCTCGGCCATTGAAACTGCAGGAGCTTGCTACGGCCTAGCTATTTTGTCATAAAAACCTGGAGCTTAATGAGGAGTTGCGTCCGCTTGTGGTAATGGAGAAAATAGATTTTGGTTGGCCCCTGGTTACCATGGAATTTTATCTCCCGCGCCGACAGCGCGATATCCTATCAGAGCCTCTGGCATAATCAGTTAAAATCCAACCTTTTTAGATATGTCTTCCACTGGTGACGCGCCCGCTGCAACGCATTTTTCCGCCTAATTTGTATGGGAATGAACTTTGCAGGCGAGCATATCGTAATGACAGAATTCGCTGGCATGTCCCGTTGAGTGCCTGGAAAACAGTGCAAAAACATTGCCAAGCGATGCACGTTGATGTATCACCAGAGTGAAACGAATTTTTTGAACCTGCTCTGAAGCGTGCCAGATAATTAATCACTTTTCGAAACTTGACCGATCTATCGAGAGACTTTTCTTTATCGCGTTGGGAGTTCACTGAATGGCGATAGCCGATCATCTTCGAGTGCGAATGTACTGGCGGGGAGTCATTCCCTACTGGCATCACGGCATCGACATGGGTGATGGAACAGTCATTCATTACTCAAGTGGATTGTCGCTGAACATCGCAGGATCCTCTGAGGATGACCGTCGTCGTCTGGAGTCGATGGAAGTTCGTCGCACTCCGCTGGAGTCGTTCAGTAGTGGTCGCGTTCACGAAGTCGTGTTGCATCACAAAGCACTACAAGCCGACGAGGTTTTGGCTCGAGCGGAAAGCTGCTTAGGTGATAAAGCCTATCTGCTATCGCACAACAACTGCGAACATTTTGCTCATTGGTGCAAAACGGGAACGGCTAGGAGTTGGCAAGTCGAAGGGATTGAAACGGCAGCGTTCACGGCTGCTTCGGCGGCAGCCAAGGGTGCCCTGGCTCTAGCGGCCAAGCGCGAAGTCAGCTCGCTTGCCTTGAAAGCTGCATCCACACCCTTGGCCAGTGCGGCCAAAGCGGTTAAGCCAGTGTTTCTGTTAGCAGACTTAGCCGAATACAGTTCGTACATCGCTGCACAGAAAATGGGTTATTCCCCTGAAGCATCGCGCAATGTGAGTCGCTGGACTGGACGCAGCACGGCCGCCGCGATTGGAATGGTTTCTGGCGGACCTGCCGGTGCTGCAGCAGCGATCACTGTACACGAGGTAACAGGCAAGATTGCCGAGAAAATTTGCGCGTGTGTTAAACTCCAAATAAAACCCGAAGCTGGTGCTTGAATTGCTCCATCGCTCGGGCACGATGCGAAAGAACCGCTTTAACTGTTCCCCCCAACTCAGCAAAAGTTTGGTGATATTCGGGAATTTCAAAGAGAGGATCATAGCCGAATCCTTGGGAACCGCGTCCTTCGCGAAGTATACGACCCCAGCAACGCCCCTCGACTTCGATATGAACTTGGCCTGAAGGGTCGGCCAAAACGGCCGTGCTGACGTAGTAAGCAGATCGTTTGGAATCAGGAAAACTTTCCATATTCCGCAGCAATAACGCATTGTTGGATAGATCGGTCGCTCCAGCCCCAGAGTAGCGGGCTGAGTACACGCCAGGTTCGCCACTCAACGCAGGAACTACCAGACCACTGTCCTCCCCCACGCACCAGTGCTGCAATTGGCGAGCCTGCAGGGTGGCTTTCAGTCGAGCATTTTCAATAAAAGTCGTCCCTGTTTCCTCAATATCGGCAGGCGCAGCAAAATCGGAGAGCGTCCGAAGTTGAAAGCCCAATGGATCCAATAAACGCTGCATTTCCCCGAGTTTTTTGCGGTTGGTTGTCGCTAAAACTAAAGGAGGTGGTACGGTACTCATATCGATTCTGGTTTCTCGCTCGCCGGTTCGGTATGCTAAGTGCGAATAATCGGAGGTGCACCGTATCTTGCAACCGCAAAAAACGGTTAAGATAAGGCGTGTCACAATTAAAGCAGATAGCGGTCGTGGCACAACCGGGTCAGGCAGAATGGAATCGCAGTGAAGTGGAATCACCAAAGCAGCGAAGCTTACAACCAACGACGGTTGCCCGAGTGAAGAAGTCCTTTACATCAAGCAAACTTAATCACGTTTCAGCAATAGGATTTACGGCATGATCAGTTCGGGTAGTCCGGAGGCGATTTCCCAAGAGGCGATTGAGCGATTACAAAAAGCACGCCAGCAGATACTCGATCAGTTATCGCAGACTATTGTGGGGCAGCAACAAGTCATCGAAGAGTTGTTGATCTGTTTGTTTTCTAGAGGCCACTGCCTCCTCGAAGGTGTTCCGGGATTAGCCAAGACTTTGATGATTAGCAGTCTTGCAAAAACCCTCAGCCTATCCTTCTCGCGTATCCAGTTCACTCCTGACTTGATGCCCGCTGACATCACCGGTACCGAGATCATCGAGGAAAGCCGAGCAACAGGAAGCTTGGAACGTCGCTTTATGGAAGGCCCACTTTTCTCGCAAGTGATTCTCGCTGACGAAATCAACCGAACTCCTCCTAAAACACAAGCTGCTTTGCTCGAAGCGATGCAGGAACGCCAGGTCACAGTCGGAAGACAGCGACATCAACTAGCGGACCCTTTCTTCGTGCTCGCCACCCAGAACCCAATTGAACAGGAAGGAACTTATCCCCTTCCGGAAGCACAACAAGATCGCTTTATGTTCAAGGTGCTGGTCGGTTACCCGACCTTCAATGAAGAATTCGAAGTGGCCAGACGAACGACAGGTACCGCAGTGCCTGCTATTCAACCGGTTCTCACCGGGGAAGAGATTCTCGATCTCCAGAAGGTCGTTCGTTCTGTACCTGTCTCTGACCACTTGATTCGTTACACACTCGCCTTGGTTCGCCAGACTCGTATCGGTCAGTCGGGCATTCCCGACTTCGTCACGGATCAAGTAGGCTGGGGAGCAGGCCCTCGCGCCGTTCAGAATCTGATCCTGGGAAGCAAAGCAAGAGCGCTCTTGCAGGGACGCAATCGCGTCGAACCCGCAGACATCCAAGCGCTCGCCAAACCTGTCTTGCGACATCGCATGGTAGTGAACTTCGCTGCTGAAAGTGATGGCGTGACAACAGACAAAGTGATCGATCAACTTTTAGCGGCAACACCCACTAACGAGGACGAGCTAACTCGCGATGCCCGATTCAAGAAGATATTTGCCTCCTGATGCAACAAAGCGTCTAGGTCGCTTAGAACTTAAAGCGCGGCACGTCGTGGAAGGCTTTTTATCAGGGATGCATCGCAGCCCCTATTTTGGCCAGTCCATAGAATTCGTGCAGCATCGACAGTATGTGCCTGGAGATGATTTGCGGCATATCGACTGGAAGGTATGGGCGCGCCAAGATCGCTTGGTTATCAAACAGTACGAAGAAGAAACCAACCTCCGCTGCACGCTCTTGGTCGATGGCTCCGCGAGTATGTCGTACGGCAAAGAGAAAGAAACCAAATACGATTACGCTCGACTACTCGCCGCCTGTATCTCCTACATTCTTCTTCGGCAACAAGATTCTGTCGGCTGTGTAGTATTCGATGACAAGATACGCGCACGAATTCCTTGGCGATCTCAACATCAACACCTCACCACTATCGTCGATTCTCTCGAGCGACAATCGCCTCGTGACAAAACAGATCTCGATCATATCTTTCGCGAAATCGTTACCGCTTATCCCAAACGAGGGTTGATGGTTCTCATCAGTGACCTCTTGGGCGCCGAAGAAGAAACTCTCCGCGGTTTGGGGATGTTGCGCAAAGCGGGACATGACGTCTTGGTATTCCATGTTCTTCACGACGAAGAACTAGAATTCCCCTTCAGCGATCCAACACGCTTTGAAGGACTCGAAAGCGATGCTCAGTTGACGTGCAATCCACGCGCATTGCGAGAAGGTTATCTTGAAGCGTTGAATCGGTTTTTAGAGCGAGTTCGAAAAGCGACGGCTGGATACAAGATCGACTATATGCTGGTCCGTTCCAGTGATGCACCAGATGCCGCACTGGCAAAGTTTCTACACGCTCGTATGGCCCACCAATCCCACTAACCTCCTAACGTAGAAAAGTTTTTGTTTCGTATGCAGTTCGTATTTCCAACCCTAACCCTCGGCTTTCTTTTGGTCTTGGTACCATTGCTGGTACACCTGATCAACTTGGTTCGTCATCGACGACAAGCCTGGGCGGCTATGGACTTTTTGTTGGAAAGTTATAAGAAGCATCGTCGTTGGGTCCTGCTCAAACAGTGGTTATTGCTTCTGTGCCGCATGGCAGCGATGGCCGCTTTGGTAGCGATGCTCGCTGGCTGGATCAGCAGTAGCCGCCTTCTCTCGATCTTGGGGAAGCAAATAACCCATCATTATATTCTACTCGACGACAGCTACTCAATGAATGATGGGATCCAAGGCGAGACGGCGTACGACTCTGCCCTGCAAGCCGTTGATGCCTTGGTCAAGCAATCCGCTCGAGACAACGGAGAACATCGGCTGACCTTGGTACGCTGGAGCCGCAGTGGTCGCAGTAATACTAATGGCTTGGGGACTACCAACGCAGCTGCTGACTTCATGGCC
>JBEGUT010000283.1:0-5914 GCA_041178745.1 Planctomycetota bacterium
AGCCACCCTATCGTGATCTGAAATGGATGTCACAGGAGGAGCTTCTCAATCACCCTGGACTGCAAGCCGTTCTAGTTGAGACTAAAGTGCGAGATAGTTTGGGGGTTGCTCAAGCCTGTATCGCTGCTGGGATGCATATCCATATCGATAAACCAGCTGGAGACTCATTGACGAAACTATTGGAGATTCTCAACGCGGCTGAGAAGAGAAATCTTCTTGTGCAAATGGGTTACATGTATCGTTACAACCCTGCGATCCTCCTGCTCAAACAGTTTCTTCGCGAAGGCTGGTTGGGAGATGTATTTGAAATCCATACTGTGATGAGTAAGGTGGTAG
Organism: Planctomycetota bacterium; assembly: GCA_041178745.1. Taxonomy (GTDB): domain Bacteria; phylum Planctomycetota; class Planctomycetia; order Pirellulales; family Pirellulaceae; genus JAFLCP01. The sequence continues at coordinate 337 of JBEGUT010000283.1, forward strand.
ATGCTGCGGCCCGCGTTGAGTTGGCTCAGTATCCTGGAGGAATAATGTTTGAACTCGGTTGCCATATTCTAGATTTGGTGGTCGATATCTTAGGCGAGCCCCAAGAAGTAACTCCCTTTGCTCAGCATGTTGGTGGGCCAGATGATTCCTTAGTCGATAATATGTTAGCTGTGCTCGAGTATCCCGAAGCATTGGCAACGGTAAAGTCTAGTGCGCAAGAGGTCGAGGGATTCGCTCGACGCCACTTTGTTGTCTGCGGAACCGAGGGGACCTTTCATATTCAGCCACTAGATGATCCTAAAGCACAAGTGGCTCTCGCGCAATCGCGAGGTGAATATCGAAAAGGTTTTCAAGAAATCACGTTCCCGAAGTTTGAACGCTATGTTGCCGATGCAGCAGATATGGCCAAGATTATTCGTGGTGAAAAAAAGGCCGACTTCAACTATGCACACGACTTAGCCGTACAGGAAACGCTTTTCAAGGCGTGTCGATTACCCATCGGATAACGATGACTATGATCGTAACATCATGTGTTGTGGTCTCGAAAAAAGTAAAACAGTCGAATGCGGTAGGACGACTGAGACCGTAGCAACTTGCTATCCCTAGAACAAGCACTAAGTGGTTTTACTTAGCAACGCATCGATTTTGTTTCCATCTCGGACAAGCGTAATAGGGCGACCGATGTTTGCCGCGAATTCCATTTTTGGATCAATACCAATGGCACTATAGAACGTCGCTGCAAGATCATCAGGTGTGTATGCTTGACCGGCCGGTTCTTCAGCTTTGTCATTCGTCTTACCCACGACTTGCCCCAGCTGTATACCTGCTCCCCCAACCAACGCACACATTGCGCGGGCCCAATGATCTCTTCCCGCATTGCCGTTGATGCGCGGGGTGCGTCCAAATTCACCGGTGACTATGATTGTGGTTGTATCGAGAAGACCTCGCTGACCCATCCGATCGAAAAAGGCAAACAATGCTTGATCCAGTCGAGGGAGCAATCGTCCAGCGAGTGTATTGAAGTTATCTTGATGCGTGTCCCAATCTTCAAGGATTACTGTAACGAAGCGGACCCCTGCTTCAATAAGCCGCGAGGTCATCAGCATTGATTGTCCGAATTCGTGCTTCCCGAAACGCGCTGTCTCTTTTTCACTTTCCAGTCTCAGATCCATTGCATCACGACAGCGAGGCGAACTGATTACCTCAAAAGCTTGTTTCGAGAATTTATCTAGACTTCGTACCTGTTCATCGATCTGCTCTAACCCCTGGTAAAATGAGTCTAGGTCTCGCGATAACGCCGCTCGGGATCGATATCTTTCGATCGTTATACCTTCATCCAGCGAAATTCCACGAACTCGAAATGGCAATCCGTATTGCGGCTTCTCACCGGTCGAGAGAGGGCCGTATTCAGGGCCAAGAAACCCGGGGCCACCTAAAGGTCTATCGATGGAAACAAAACTTGGTAAGTCTTCACGGCCTGGCAATTGATGACTTACAACGCTTCCATACATCGGATACTGAAGGGACGGATTAGGCCGATTACCTGTCAGCAGATAACTGGATCCGATCTCGTGATCGGCCAGATTGTGTGTGATACCTCGCAAGATCGAAAAACGTTCCGCGCAACTTGCGAGCTTTGGAAGATGCTCACATATTTCGATACCAGCTATGTTGGTACGGATCGGACGAAACTCACCTCGAAATTCTGCAGGAGCATCCGGCTTAAGATCAAAAGTATCCTGGTGAGAGGGGCCACCCTTAAGAAAAACGAGAACGGCAGAACTCTCACCAGTTGGCTGCTCTGCTGCGCTCAATGCTCGAAAGTAATCGCCAAGTCCTAATCCGGCACCAAGAACCCCAAGCTTGATAAGTTGGCGGCGATTCAACGAATGAGTGTTTACAATTGCCATTTCTAAATTCCGAGCGCATCAATGATTGAGAAGGAATTCTTTAGTATTAAACAGACTCCACAGCAAATCCTCCATCCCAGCGACAGGAGACTGAGATTCGTGGAGATGCTTCAGGGATCGCTCTATTTCATCAGCAGTAGGTGTTCGGCTATAAGCACGTAACCATGCCTCCGTAATCCACTGGCGTAAAACCTGCTCATTTGGAGCGTTTACTAGGCGTAGCTCTTTTAACCATCCACTCTCATTTAAAAACAAATGGATCATGGGATCATTCTGCAGGAAGATCGACTGAAGCAATGATGGTTGATTTACTCGCTCACAGTCACAGGCAACGGCGCGTTCTGGTTTTCCAAATACATGCATCGCATACGTTCCCGCCATTCGCATCGACAAATGACCAACAGCACGTCGAGGCAAGTCCTCTCGAATGTCGCTTTGCTTGTCCGTGGAACATAAAACCTGTTTCATTCCATCGTAAAGCACTTCTGCCGGAAGCCTACGAGGAAGCATATGGCTGAAATTTCGTTTATCTCGAAGATTAGTTTCATTAGGTCGCGTACTACGCTGCCACGTATTCGATAATGCGATCTCGCGCAGCAACCAGCGGAGGTCATATCCCTGGCGAACGAACTCGGTGGATAGCCAGTTGAGAAGTTCGGGATTCGAAGGAGGATTAGCAGGATTAAGATCATCTGAAGGATCGACGATACCCACGTGAAAGCAACTAGCCCACACACGATTGACAATTGCCTTCGCAAACCATGGATTCTCCGGAGATCGCATCCAATCCATAATGGCCCGTCGTGGATCATCACTGGGTTGCAGCTCAATTTTCTTAATTCCAAGTAATTCCAGTGTCACCGTTTTGGAACGAGGGCGTAGGTACACCTCTCTCCAAGGTATCGTTTCTCCTGACTTCGCTTTGGCAAGCTGTTCGGGATTGATCGCAGCTCCTTGACCTTTGTCTCCAACGCGTAACCCAATCCGGCTAGCCAACTCCTGATACGATTCCTTGCTGTCTGGAGAAACGCCATATTGGATATCTTCAAAAAAGCGACTGAATTGTTGGAAATCATTTTTTGTCCATCTGTCAAATGGATGCTTATGACATTCAGCACACTGCAGGCGAATACCAAGAAAGCTGTGGGCGACGGCAAGTGCTTTAGCCGATGGTTTCTCCAGTGTGCGTCGGCTCCAGTAATGCTGCATCATCGAGCGTTGACTGAAAGCTTCCGGTTGCTTCTCCCGAAAATAGGCCGAAGTATTTTCCGCATAATCCTGGTAAGACTCACCCGATTCCCTTCCGGTCGACAGAAAAATTCCATTAACGATTTCATCGTAAGGTTTGTTCTCACGCAGTCGCTCGTATAACCACATATACCATTGCTCTGCAAACTCCTGTCCTAGCTCCGCTTGCTGTTGCGGATTGCATCCCGTGAAGTCGCACAGCTTATTTGCCCACCAAGCAGCCATGGTAGGCCGGCGTAGAAGTTCGTCGATTTTTCGCTCGCGTTTGTCAGCAGACTTATCCGCAATAAAATCCTGAACTTCGTCTGGATGAGGTAGCGTTCCTGTCAAATCGATGCTCGCTCGGCGTATGAACTCCGAATCATTACAAAGAGCCGAAGGTACCAGTTTTAGGGATTTGAGACGCGCATTAACGAATTCATCAATCTTCGACGAAGATTTTTCTTCGGGCCAAGCGACCGTGGGAATGGTTAGATCTGAAATAACGATGGGTATCGCTGCCACAGCATTGTCATAGAAAACGATCAGATGCGAATCACCATGACCGATTGCCGTCACAACGCCATCGCTATCGACCGATGCTACGGAATCATCGTTGACTCTAAATCTTGTTAAACACGTTACATCCTCGCAAACCCCGTCGGTCCAAATCGCTTCAACGCGGATACTTCGGCTCTCACCGAGCGAGGTCCAATTTAATTCACTAGGCTCGACCTTAAGACTTTTCACACTTCGACTACTACTCACACCTGGCGTGCCAGCGGCGATCCATCGCTTGAGCAAGTGAAATTGCCAGGAATCAAGATCGACCCTTTTTCCACCTTCATGGTCAATCCTATTCGTTGCCTTTAACAAGACCAAACTATCCGCGGGGTTTTGTTGGTTGATCCGACGAGCAGATTCGGATTGGGCCTGCGCCGTTAAAGCATTCAAATCCGCTTCAAAATCATAACCAAAAAGGGATAGTGCCATCCCTCCGCGACCCTGAAAAGAACCATGGCAAGAACGAGTGTTGCATCCCAATCGTCCAATGAGTGGGATCACATGACGCTGGAAATCGGGTATCTCGCTGGTCATTTCATTGCGAAATCGCTCGCTTGCCGGCTTGACCAAGCTTACTTCCTCTCCCAGGAGCAAAGGCTCAGCACAGACGATAATCGCGATGCAAACTAATACTCGGTAGAGACGGCTTATCATCTACTCCACCTTCTTGAGCCACTCGGACACGAAATCTAAATGTTGACCGCCATTGTGAAATGCCTCAACCTCGATGGTATCGCCTGACTTTAAACCAATAAGCACATCGAGCCATTTGCCGGAGATACGCTTAACGAGAAATTCCCGTCCGCGACAACTTTCAGTGTCCTTCGCTCGATTCTCTTTCCAAACCTGCGTGGTCTTTTCAGCGCGAATAACCAATTCTCCCTTTTCGACATCTCGGCTGACGAGTTTACCGCGGAGAATGCCTCGAAATCCTTCCATACCCTCAGGAAAGCCGTTGTCCGATTTGGCGCTTGGAGAATTCGTTACGCGTGTCGGCGAGTCAGGTTTCTCATTGGCAGAAATTTCTTCTACAAACTCGGCAACTGTCAGGTGATCGCTTTTAGGAACGCGATGAAGAACGCCGGCACGAATCCGCTCGCCCGCTTCAAGCTTTTCTAGTTCCTGATTCATCTTTCCCCAGAACCCGGCCAGTACAATCGGTTTGCCTTTGACCGAATCAGCCTCCTTGGCTCGACTTCGATCGAACGCCTTTTCTACAGCGTCGATTCGCAAAATCAGTTCGTGGCTCTCAGTATTTTTGCTTACGATCGTTCCCGTCACGACTCCAGCAAACCCTCGAAAACCTTCCGGTGGAACAGGATGATCCTCAACCTTAAACGGTGGAACTTTTCGTAGCCACTCGCCTGGAAACGTAAGGGTATCGCCACTTCGGTGCTGCGCTTCGAACTCCAAAGTTTCACCCGGTCGCAGCAAGATCAGCTGATCCAGCCACTTTCCCGTTACCCCATCGACTGTAAATGTTTTGCCGACAGCCGCTCTTGGATCATTGGCTTTATTATTTTCCCAAACACGAGAGACATAGTCGACCTTGACCGTAAACGTTCCACGTTCAATATCACGTTCGACGAGTTGACCGATTAGCATGCCACGAAAATCACGTAGATCTGAAGGTATCGCTGGGACCCCTTCTTTGGCATCTTTAATTTCTTGTATCCCAAAAGTTGAGTTCGTAATACCATTAACAGCAATCAAGAAGAGGCCGGTTACGATACCAGTCTGAATAATCAAGCGACGCATTTCAGAGGTCTCCAAAAAAGCATAAAACGAGTCGTTACAAGATGCTTGAAATCGAGGTGCCGTAAGTAACAGCGTCTCCATCGCAATCATCAGCATGCAGGAGGGCGACAGCAGATCAG
>JBEGUT010000284.1:0-5903 GCA_041178745.1 Planctomycetota bacterium
AACGGATTCGGTTGGTAGCCAGCTCGTGCAAGGCCCAGGCCCAGCGATGATTGTCGGTGCAGAAGCTTCCCGAATGTCGGACCGATTAGCGGCAAGCAGCACTGCAGATGCATTTGCGATGTGGCGTCAATTGGTTTCGCGATTGCAGGGCTTGCTGGCTGATTTTGCAGCTTTAGCAACCGGTGCAGCGTGGAGTGCCGATGGCTCACTGGCTGTCATTTTTGATAAACGCAACCAGCATGCGATCGAGCATCTGCAAAGACCCGATCGAAAGAACCTCATCGATCGCGAATTGAATCAGCTCACAGGCCGCTTGGTCAAGATAATTTTTCAGGCTGTTCAAGATTCCGCTACGGTTGAGGCCGAGCGAAATGCGGCGACTGAAGCACCTTCGGCCGCACAGCGAGTTCAGCGTTTGCGACAAGTCGCTGAGCATCCCTTGGTGAAACCTCTCATCGATCAGCTCGGTAGCGAAATCGTGCGACTCGATCCTCCATCGGCGAATCGAAATAACTTAGATCGGAAAGGCCCCTAGAGTGTTTAGCAGTCTCACAGGAATGGCAAAGCTTCTTAAGAATACCACTTCGTTAAGCCAGCGTATGAAGGAGTCTAAGGAGCGGCTTCGAAGTGAGCGAGTCAGCGGCGCCAGTTCGTGTCGCCAGGTTGTAGTAGAGATGAATGGCTTGGGTGAGGTCAAAGAAGTTTCGATCTCGGAAACACTAATCGCTTCCGGCGATAAATCGCAGATGCAAACGCTCGTCGCAGACGCAGTTAATGGAGCCGTATCTGCTGCTCGCCGATTGCATGTAGAGGCAATCCATGAGTTGACTGGAGGGATCGAATTGCCAGGGATAAGCGAATTGCTGCAGGATCTTTGATCATTGCCCTCTTCCAATAATGGAGTAGAGGTTGGGCTAACAGGGAAGAGAAACTCGTGGGTTGTATTTTTTATGAATGAAGTTTCGCAATCGGTCGCAGAATTGATCCAGCAGTTAGGGCGACTTCCTGGTGTAGGTCGCAAATCTGCGGAGCGACTCGCTTATCACCTTTTGCGGGTTCACGAAACAGAAGCTATCGCCTTAGCCGAAGCGATCTTAGCTGTACGCAAAAACGTTCGCTACTGCTCAAGTTGTTTCAATCTTGCCGAAGGACCGATGTGTTCGATTTGTGCCGATCCCGCTCGCGATTCGAGTCGTCTTTGTGTTGTCGAGCAGCCTCGCGATTTGATGGCGCTCGAACAGGCGGGAGTCTATCGAGGCCTATATCATGTACTGCTTGGTCGTATCTCACCTCTCGAAGGAATCGGACCAGAGCAGTTGACGATTGATCGATTAGTGGAAAGAGTTCGAGTTGGTAATTTCTCGGAAGTGATTATGGCGACCAATCCAACCGTTGAAGGTGATGGTACCTCGCTTCATATTTCCAACCAACTTTCTGAGTACCCCGTTGAAGTTACAAGATTAGCTCGCGGAGTTACCAGCGGCAGTATTTTGGAATATACCAACCGCGAAGTGCTCGCCGATGCGTTGACCGGAAGACAGAAGTTGTGATTAGGACGAGGTCGTTTGTTGACCTGCGACGCGTTCACACGGTGCGTTGCGTCGGCAGTCGATTCTTTGAGGTAGGTCTGCATTTGTGGGCCGACCTTACGCACCCTACGATTGTTTGCGACTCGTTCACACTACGATTGCAGCAAATAAAAAACGCCAGTCACTTTCGCGACCGGCGTTTCGTTATTCAAGGTAGATCATAGAGAACGATTACTTGTCCTTCTTGTTTTTTTCAGATTCTAGCTTTTCAAGGTAGGCCTTCAGCTCTTCCTTCATCTCTTCACCAGCACCCTCGATGGCTTGCTTCTGTACTTCGATCGCTTTTTCGATATCGCCAGTTAAAAAGTGAAGATGAGCGAGGGTGTCTTGGATCGCAGCGCGGCTTTCGGCGTCAGCTTTTTCAACAGCTTCGCTTGCTACCTTTAGAGCGGCTTTCAGTACGCTTGGGTTGTCCAATTGGCCTGCTTCGGTCATTTGTACCATGGCCCAACTGATTTGATTGACCATCATTGGGTCGTCAGCACAATCTTCGAGAACAACTGCAGAGAAGTCGGCTGCTGCATCTTTATCATCGCCCTGCAAAAGAACTTGCAGCTTGAGCATCTGGAACTGTCGTTTTTCCTGAGGCTGCTTTGCTTCTTCGATCAGCGAATCTATGACCTTCATCGCTTCCTTGGTTTTTCCCGCATTGAGCATACCGAAGAGTTTACTCATCTTCAGTTGTGCTTCTTGTTTAGCTTTGAATTCCGCGACAAAAGCGGCGCGATCCCACTTGTCGTCGACGACCGCGGCAAGAGGTTCATCCATTTCCATCGGGTGTCCGATCCATTCGATAACACCCTTCTTGCCTACGATAAACGCGGTTGGAATACCGTTTTGTTGAGCGGCCTGCATGTAATCTTTTTGACTTGAGCCGTCTGGGTCAGTCGTTAAGCAGTAGCCGGCGGTGACATCCGCGTAGGTCTTCGGCGCATCGCTGTCTTCGTCTTCTTTATCTTCCTTATCGCCTTCTTTTTTATCGTCATCGTCTCCTTCTTCTTCCTTCGCGGGAGCATTGACCTCTCGTTTCAAGAAGGTTTCGACCGTCTCAAGGTCTTCGTCGCTGATAGAGACGATCTGCACACCTTTGTCGGCGTAGTTCGTCTGCAGTTCGCTGAGGTGAGGCATGCTGGCGATGCAAGGGCCGCACCAAGTCGCCCAGAATTCAACGACATAGACTTTGCCATCTTCAAATTTTTTGACGGGCTTAAATTTGCCTTTACCGTTCTGTACCCAATGTTCAACATCGAGCGAAGGTGCCTTGGAGCCGACAGTCAGAAGGTCGGATTCCTCCGACTCTTCCTTGGCCGAGGCTTCATTTTCCTGACCTTCTTTATCCTGTGCGACTACAACGGCGGGAGTTGTCGCAGCAAAGGTAGTTGCGAATAGGGAGGCGAGAAACATTCGGCGCAGAGCAACGCTCAGGTTGCTGACAGACAATTTCATAGACAAGCCTTCTGGTGAGGGTGTGAAAAAACGCTGAAACGAGAAAGATGACGGTAGCCCTATTTATAGCCGACTGAGAAAGTGATCGCTATCTAGCAGTTCGTGCTGGTTCATTCCGAAATCGAGATAGAGGGGCGTTCGGGAGGATTCAGCGTAGGATTGCCAGTGTGGATTCGTCCCGGATGGGTAGAACACGACTAAGGCGACTTTTAACCTGAATTGGTACGAACTAGACGCCGCACGAGTTCGTGCGGAAGGTAGTTTCATCGCAGAGAGTATTCTGCGAGAGTATTCTGCGAGCTGATAGCTGCTCTAAAGAGGGGGCTCGTAGGCAGTTCCCGCTTTCTTGGGCTAACTGTCAAAGTCATCGGGAGCTATTAGCCAGAAAGATCGTAATAACGATTTTCAGCAAGTATTGTGCCGTCCTTGGCGTGCGGGTGAAAAAATTTGGCTCTAGTCCCCGGAAAAATGGTACAATTGCCAAGCGAAGTTCGATGGCGGCGAGTCAAATCGACCGGCGGGCATTGGTCGATTCGCTGAGCAACTACTAAGGAATTTCTGCAATGCGTATGTCGTTTGGGCTAGAGGCTAGGCAACTGCAAAAACAGGTCTTGGCACCCAGGATGATCCAGTCGATGGAGATCCTGCAGATGCCGATTGCTGCCCTACAAGAACGCATCGACCAGGAACTCAGCGAAAACCCGATGCTAGAGCAGCAGGAGATGGATCCAACGCTGCCTGAGGTTTCTGACGAGGATCGCGAGGCACCGGAAACGATTCCTGATGTCGAACGAGAGTTGGTCGTTAAAGACAATCAGTCCAACTCCGACGACTTCGAGCGACTCTACAACATGGATGCCGACATGCCCAACACCTTCGACGATTTTCGTCGATCCAGTGGCCGCATGGATGAAGATGGCGATCGGTATATGGATATGATGGCCAATGCTGTCGCGCGGCCGGAATCCCTCAACGACTATCTGCTACACCAGTTAGCCGAACTGGATATCGACGATCAAATTGAAGTGATGGCGGAAAAAATTATTTCCAGCCTCGATGCTCGCGATGGAGGTTACTTCCGCACCAGTTTGCGAGACCTGCTTCCCACAGATCATACCGAAAAAGATTTTGAAGTTGCGAAAGAGGCTCTTAAAGTCGTTCAGTCGCTTGATCCACCAGGCATCGCAGCTCGAGATCTGCGAGAGTGCCTACTCAATCAACTCCGCCCAGAGATGAATTACCATGATGAGATGAAGCGATTAATCGAAGATCATCTCGAAGATCTAGCCGAAAATCGTTTGCCGCTGATTCAGAAGAAAACGGGTTTCAGCATTGAAACGATTCAAAACGCTAAGCAAGAGTTGCACCTGCTAAATCCTAAGCCGGGTCGAGCGTTCATGGAAACGTATGTTCCATCTGTGACGCCTGATGTGTTGGTTGAACTCGACGAGAATGGAAATTATGTCGTCAAACTTGAAGATGATCGATTACCTACCTTGAGGATCAGCGAGTATTATCGCCGACGCTTGGAAAGCGGCGAAGCGACGCCAGCAGAGCGAGAGTTTATCAAGAAAAAAGTGATCGGCGCGCAGTGGCTCATCGATGCCATTCAGCAACGTCGTTCAACATTGAAAAAAGTATCTCAGGCAATTATCGACTATCAACGCAAATTCCTAGAGCAAGGGCCGGAGGCCATTGAGCCACTTAAGATGCAGCAGATTGCTGACAAGGTTGGTGTTCACGTAACCACAGTGTCCCGAGCCGTCGATGACAAGTGGGTGCAAACCCCACGAGGTATTATGCCGCTGAAACGATTCTTCGTCGGCGGGACTCGCAGTGAAGATGGCGAAGACGTTGCGTGGGATACCATTCGAGTCAAGTTGCAAGAGATCATCGATAAAGAGGATAAGCAAAATCCGCTCAGTGATGATGATCTAGTCAAGGCACTTGGGGCCCATGGCTTGAATGTGGCTCGTCGCACGATCACCAAGTACCGCAAGAAGATGGGGATTCCCAGCAGTCGTCAGCGTCGCGACTGGTCACTCGGTGGATCGCCGCCCTCTGCGGATGATGATGAGTCAGATAGCAACGAATAACGAAGTTTGTCCAATGCCGTTTTGGCAATCCGATGTTGGATGACATCAGGGTGTCCGCTCATCGAGATGTTGAAGTGTTTCAAGTGATTTTCTCCCAGCACGATGACATCCAGGTCATAAGCGGCGTGACCGGCGGATAGATCTTGTTGGGATTTGCCCTGCTCACTCATACGCGAGCCTGAGGTGGATTGCAGCGATGGATAGGGTCCGACCACAAGGACCCAATCGCAATTCATGACTCTCCATGCTTCGGAGGCAACTTCCTGGATTTTGGATTTCCCCTGATCGTGGCGTGGCACAAGGATTGATGATGCTAAGCGATCCAAGGTCACTGAATTCATCGAGCCAATGTAGGGGCCATGAATCAATCTTCGATTTGACTTTGTAGATGAATGTTGTATTTCAACAGAGAGCTTTTCTTGGGCGTCACTGAGCCATTGTCCAAGAAAAGCTGCTGCGCCAAATTCGATCGTCACAAGAGTTTGTTGACGTTTGATAAGCTGTTTGAGCACCGTTTCAGGAAGTTCTTCTTCCCCTTCTGCGAAAACGAGTTGACCAAGACGTTCGAGGATTTCTTGCCGAGTCGGCTCGATTTGACGATGACATTCTTCCTCCGTTTCTCCCTCGGCTGCAATACGCAGCGTGATCGTGGCACGGCTTGCCGTGATTCCAACGCGTGGAATTCGATCCCGAGCGATTAAATCGGGCATGCGGACTTCGACTTCGCTTTCGCCGATACCAAAGCACTTCATTGAACAGTATCGAATGACAC
>JBEGUT010000285.1:0-5901 GCA_041178745.1 Planctomycetota bacterium
GGCTTGATGGCTGCTGATGTCGAACCCGTCCTGCTGACCGGCAATGGTTTGGTAGAAGCGCACAGTTCGGCATGGGAGCAGGCTGTTGGTAAATTGAATCAACGCACTCCGCTGGGAACAACCGATTTAGCAAGCGCGTTGAAGGCTGCTGCAATCGCTCTGGCGGAAGCAAGCAATGGTGGCACGATTGTTTACATCGGGGATGGAATCACTCGCACCAATTTGCTCGATCGCGAACGTCATGCTCGCTTGTTGGAAGAGTTAACCTCACGACAGGTTTCGGTGACCAGTTTGGCTCTAGGGCCACAAAACGATGTTGCGACACTGGCAGCGTTAGCCAACAGCACTGGTGGTAATATTTTGGTTCGTGACAACCTCACCGGCAGTACACAAGAGATTGGCAAGGCGCTGGCCGATATGGCTTTGGTGCCTGTTGTATGGCCCGATGTAACATCGCTTCCCAATGGTTTGGTAAGTCATCTTCCTGCTGAATTGCCGCCGCTGCGTCGCGACCGCGACACGCTGTTGATCGGCCAGTTGGACCAAGGTCAGCTTCAGGGAGAGGTAAAGGTTCAAGCGACCGCTGCTGGTAAGCCGTTGGTTTTAGAATGGAAACTGAAGTCGGAACCAAGTAATTTCGAATTTGCGTTCCTCCCATCGTTAGTTGAAAAGGCTCAAGGCGATCAAGGTCGCACCTTACCATTGGCGGGTTCTGCTGCGATGCGTGAAGTGGCATTGATCCTCTCGGCATCCTCGGATCAGTTGGTTAAAGATGGCGAGTTTGCTTTGAAGTCCGGTGATCTCAGTGGAGCTGCCGCACTAGCTCGTGAAGCGTTGAAGATCGATCCAGAAAATCCTGACGCTCAGTCTCTGCTTGACGCAGCTGCTGGTAAAGATGCGTCGGCTCGCAAAATGCCTCGCAAGACTTACTTCATCGCTTTCCAAGAAGCTGCAGCTCAAGAAGGTGGTGCAGCTCAAGAAGGTGGTGCAGCACAGGCTGAAACTCCAGAACCGCCAGCAGCAGAGGTACCACAAGCTCCAGCCCCAGAACCACCTGCAGCAGAGGCACCACAAGCTCCAGCAGAAGAACCACCTGCAGCAGACGCAGCTCCAGCTGTCGACACAGGGGTGTTGGATGAATTGGCAACTAGCGGTGATTTGTTGAGCAAAGAAGAAGCGATCAAGTCGTTAGCAAGTCAACGACTCGATGCGGAAGTTCGCGCTCAGCTTGGTCAGGCTCGCAAGCTTCTTACCACCGATCCTGTTTCGGCTACGCTTAACCTAAAGCTATTGTTAGAAGATGTGGATCGCGCAGTTGATGTCGATCTAGGAACTCGTTCGAAACTGCGTGGCTTGGTGACTTCTGCAATCCAAACCTCATCGGCTCGCGAAGCTCGCTTCCGCGATGATGCGGCACGACGCGATGCTGCCCGAGCAGCTGCGGACGCCAGCATTCGTATTCTGGCTGAACAGCAGCGAACTGAAGCGAGCATTCAGCAGTTGGTAGAACGCTTCAACGCGTTGATGGTTGAAGAAAGATTTGACGAAGCAAACTTCGAAGTTGCTCCTGAAGTGGCTCTTATTGCTCCCGACACTGTGATCGCTGCGGTGACCGGAACGAGGTCGGACATGGGAGCCAACTACAAGATTATGGAAGACCTGATCAAGCTGCGTCGCGATCGGTTCATCGCATCTTTGCGAAAGGTCGAAGAAGCAGCGATTCCGTTTGTCGATGATCCACCATTGGTTTACCCACCTGCAGAAGTTTGGCAGGCACTGACGGCTCGTCGTAAGGAACGTTATGGTTCGTTCGACTTGGCTGGAACCAGCGAAGGTGTTCGCAAGATTTACAACGCACTCAAGAAAGAGACCAAGAATGTCTCGTTTACTGAAACTCCTTTGCAGCAAGTGATTCAAGCAATTCAAGACGAACAGGGTATTCCGATCGTGTTGAACAGCGAGGAGTTAGAAGCTGCTGGCCAAAGCCCTGAATCGCCAGTGACCATTGAGCTTCCCAAGGATAGTTCGGTGAAGTTGCGATCGGCTCTTCGCATCATGCTCAAGCCACTCGGTCTGACCTACATTGTTCGCGACGAAGTTTTGCAAATTACCTCTGAGGACGATGCCAAAACTGCCAAAATCAATCGTGTCTATCCTGTCGGTGACCTCTTAAACCTTCCTTCGCTCGGTGGCATGGGTGGCATGGGTGGTATGGGAGGCGGTATGGGTGGTGGCATGGGAGGTATGGGCGGCATGGGAGGCGGCATGGGAGGTATGGGTGGTGGTATGGGAGGCATGGGCGGTGGCATGGGAGGTATGGGTGGCGGCATGGGTGGTATGATGGCCGTTGTCGACGAAGTCGAGAAGCCTGCCCAGGGCAAAGCCATCAAGGCCCAGAAGTCGCAAGCCAATGATACTAAGCCTGCTGCTGCAGAGAAAAAAATCGAAACCGCCAAGTTGCCTGTGACCTCGTCGACCTCTTCGGTTTCCGAAGCTTCCAAGAGCGGCAACTGGGATTCCCTGTTCGATAACCTCGACGGCAGCGATGAAGAAGGACGCGCTGAGGTCGAAGCCGAAATTCGATCGTTAGTTGCAGACCTGATGAAGCAAGCCGAAGTGGCTTTGAAGAATGGTGAAAAAGCAGTTGCTTCCAGCCGCTTTGAATCGGTCATTCAGCTGGTCAATACGGCTCTGCGCCGTGGCTATCCACAGCCTTGGATGTATGAAGCTTTAAGTGTTGCCATGATGGCTAACGATTATCCCAATCAGGAAATTCGCCGCGTGCTATTGAGCGGTTTGGATTTCTCGGGTAGCCCAGAGCAGGCTTTGGGAATCGCAAAGTATTTGGCCAATCAAAACATGAAGAAAGAAGCATTGGCAATTCTTCGTGACATCAGCTTCGTTGCTCCAAACTGGGCTGATCCTTATGCACTTGGATTGGAATTAGCTCGTGAAGTCGATGATCTGGATGCTTTGCAGTGGGCTTGTGCGGGTGTTCTAGCGCAAGCATGGCCGAAGGAGTCCGAGCAACTTGCTGAAGAGGCTCATCTATCGGCACGTGCCACTTACATGAAGCTAATGGATCAGAAGCGAGTGGTTGAAGCCAAGAGCTTTGAGCAGTTGATTGCTAAGTCCTTGGTTCGCGATTTGGTAGTTCGAGTGACCTGGACCGGTAATGCCGATATCGACCTGATGGTAGAAGAGCCAGGTGGAAGCGTTTGCTCGCTTTCCAATCCGCGCACGATCAGCGGTGGTACGTTGCTATCCGATGGTTCGCCAAGCCAGAAGGCTACCGTTGATGGTTTCTCAGAAACCTATGTTTGTCCAAAGGGTTTTACTGGCGAATACAAGATTCTTCTCAAGCGAATCTATGGCGATGTGACGGCTGGCAAAGTGACCGTGGAAATCCTGTCCGACTACGGAACTGACAAGCAGCGATATATTCGCGAGCAGATTCCTGTGATGGAGAAAGACGCGATGGTGCGTGTTGCTGTTCAAGAAGGACATCGTCAGGAGCCAGTTGCTGAAGCTCACTTAGCAAACATTCAAAGTAAGAAGCTGGCTGCAGGTCGAGCTGTCTTGGCTCAGCAGCTTGGTTCTTCTCGCAATTCGAGCAACATGGCGGATCAGTATCGCGAGTACATGAGATATCTGGAAGCCAGCAATCGTATGGGACGCAATCGCTTCCCAGGCGCCGTTGGTTACATGCCTGTGATCACCACTCTTCCATCGGGTGCTTCGATGATGGCGACTGCGATCGTTTCGGCAGACCGTCGCTATGTGCGAATCTCGCCAGCTCCGTTCTTCACTCAGATCGGTGAGATCTACACCTTTAACTTCGTCACCGGTGCTCAAGGTACCAACGGTGGCGGTGGTGGCGGTGGATTTGGCGGTGGCGGAGGTGGCTTCGGTGGTGGTGGCGGTGGTGGTGGCGGTCAGTTCTAATCGCTAGACCATTACAGGCCATCGGTCTGACCGTTGTCCAAGGTATAACTGCTCAAGCTATAACTGGCCAAGGTATAACAATAAAGAGAGGCTTTTTTCGAATGGAGAAAGCCTCTCTTCTTTTGCACCTAGATCAATCGCTTTTTCGAGACACCACTTTCGAGAACGCTTCTCGCTGCTAACTGACAGAGATCGAATTCCTTGAGCTGTAATCTTTATTGAGCTGCAATCTTTACTGATCAAGGCATTCGATTAATGGAACTAGGAATGAAGCCTTAGAACTCATAAGGCCACTGATTGCGACTCCATAATCCACCATCGATGAACATCGTATGACCGCTGACAAAGCTCGCTTTGTCGCTTACTAGAAAGCTCACCATATCGGCTACGTCGGTTTCACGGCCCGGTCGTCCCAGCGGAGTGATAGCGGCCCACGTTTGTCCATATTCGGGGCTTTCCAATTTAGTTCTCTCGTTCTCGATTGCACCAGGAGCGATGCAATTGACTCGCACACCGAATTTCCCGAACTCGACCGCAGTGACTTTGGTGAGCATTTCGATTCCCCCTTTGCTCGCGCAGTAATCGCCCAGCTTTGGAAATGGAATCGTGTTGGCGCCCGACCCGATATTAATGATTACTCCCCTGCCCCGCTTCTGCATCCGGCGGCCAGCTTGCTGTGTGCAGAGGAATGTTCCCTTCAAGTTAGTGCGAATTGTTCGGTCGAAATCCTCTTCTCGCAACTCCAGAAGGGAAGCAAAGGTCTGAACTGCGGCATTGTTGACCAACACCTGTAGTTGGTCGGTGACCTGGTCTAGTTGTTCGAACATCCGAGCGACATCGGTCGCGTTTCCGACGTCTCCTTGCAGGGCAATTCCCGTTCCCCCAACCTTCTCGATACGCTCAAGCGTTTCGGCTGCCGCTTCGGGATGTGCTAGATGATTGACGGCGATCTTAAAACCATCTCTAGCCAGTTGGACAGCGATCTCGCGTCCGATACCGCTGCCGGATCCGGTGACCAAGGCCCACCCGCAATCGTTGTTATCCATTCCTAAACCCTTTTCGATCGAAATATCACACTCTTCCCAATCTGCTTTTGTTGACAACAATGGGGCTCTTCAGTCAAGATGATCCTGAGGGGTTGTCTAGTCAATTTTTCGCTTTTCTACTTGAAACGTGCCGGCCCATCCCCCAGCGCAGCCGCGGTTCCCTGGCGTGAACCATGCTGAGCCGTTGGGGAAGGCGGACAAGTTCGATGAGTCTGGCTGGCTGACAGCACCCCCCTACCCTGCGCAAAATAAGGGATCTGGAATCGGCGACCTAACGATATTTCGTCTGCGAAATGCGGCTGGAGGAAGTGTTTCTCTCGGCCCCAGACGGCTTGCCTAGATCCACCTTTGCCCAGTGGTTTTTTACGGTTTTGTTGAGAGCTTCGTCGACCTGGAGGTGTCCTGTTATGGATAAGCCGATGCGCGAGTATACCGATTTGCTACTTCGAAGAGGCGTGGTCGGTCTCGATCAGCTGAGCGAAGCAACGCGAATGGCTCGCGAAATCGACAAAGCGATTGGGGATTGCCTCATCCAATTGGGGTACTGCACCCCTGAAGAAGTGACCCAGGCAATGGCCGAATTCCACAAGATGGAGTTCGTCGACCTCAATGCCATTCGAATTCCCGACGAAGTGATTCAGTTGGTACCCGAATCGGTCGCCCGCGAACAAAGCGTTATTCCGATCGCCGAAGATGGAGATGCCCTAAAGGTCCTCATTAGCGACCCGATGGCCTTCGAAACGATCGAAAAGCTGCGGTTTATCCTCAATCGCCGCATCGAAACGGCCCTCGCCCCCCGCCAAAGTATCCAGGAAGCGATCAACCGCTATTACGGTCAGGTCGAAGGTGAATCGGCTGACTCGATGATGCAAGAGTTCACCGACACGCAAATCGACTTTACCGTCACCGA
>JBEGUT010000286.1:0-5887 GCA_041178745.1 Planctomycetota bacterium
CGCAGTTCTGATGATCGGCACGGTGCTATGCACCATGCTGCTGTCGACTCGCTTGCTCACTCATCGTTTTCTGACAGGCCGAGTCACTGACCACCCCACTTGGTCGCTCCTGCAATCACCTTCGGTCTGGAGTGGCATTGTGCTGGCAAGTTCGCTGATGGTTGTGGTTGCGGGTCGCGCAGCAACACCCGATAGTCCTCTGATTTTTTGCTCGACCCTTGCCGTAACCATGTTTGCCTTTGGACTAACGACCCATCGCGATGACGTTACCCGAGGTTATCTCTATTTCCTTTTCGCTTACACGGCTCTCGGTTTGGGTGTCCTCGCCAAAGGACCTGTCGGCTTGGTGCTTCCGCTCACGGTCGTATCTGCTTGGTTCTTCATTGAAAAGACTGCAGAACTTTATCGAAGCACAAACTCATCATCGAATCGCGACCTGAAAAGAGAGCTTTCTAAGAAAACCTCTTTTTATCGGCACCTCATCGCCACTGCATTGCAATTCGCTCGCCTGCTTTTATCTCACGCGCATCCACGTTCGGTGTGGGACTATCTCGTATCGATGCGATTACCTATCGGTTTGCTCTTAGTGCTCAGCATCGCGCTCCCTTGGTATATCTGGGTTGGCGTCCGCACCGAAGGTCGCTGGCTACGAGAATTCTTCTGGGATCATAATGTTCAACGCGCGATGCAATCGCTCGAAGGACATCGCGGTGGTATCTTTTATTACCCATTAGCCACGCTTGTAGGACTTTTTCCTTGGTCGATGTGGCTCGCTCCATTTTTGTATTGGTTTTGGAAATCGAAGCTATGGTCTTGGAATGAGAGTACGACGAACATCACCGCTGACCATTCCGCGGATCGTTCCGTTGAAACAGATCGTAGCACTTACCATTCAGCCTGCGCCCAATCGCTGACACGATTCTCTCTGATCTGGATGGCGATTTATATCGGTGCATTCTCTTGCGCGAAGACGAAACTACCGAGCTACATTACACCCTGTTATCCTGGAATCGCACTGCTTTTAGGACTCTTTCTCTCGCAAGTCTCTTCCTTGCCACTAGCGATCTGGACTCGAGAGCGTTTGCAAGAAGCTGGTTCCTTAGGTTTGAAACGAGCGATGTATGCGACGGTGATTCTAACGATGCTGATCGGCATCGGAGCGACCTGCGGACTAGCATGGGTTGCCAGGGCCGAGGGGATGTGGTCTGTCCAGTGGCATAGTTCATGGAGCTTGGGCTTGTTATTCGGACCGCTGGGAGGTTGGATCGCGCTGCGTCGTGGTAATCCTTCACACGCTCCCGCTTGGTTTGCAGCTGGCGCGATCGTTTGCATCGCGGGCTGGATGGGAGGTGGTGCTTCTGCAGTCAGTGCTTACCGCAGTGACCTGCAAACCTTAATGGCTAGGCAGCAAGAGATTCCCGAAACTCGCTGGGTTGCTGTTGGAGTGCTGGAGCCGAGCTGGGTCTTTTACACAGGTCATCCGATTCGCGAATTGTTTGTCGGTTCAGATAGTGATAAAGCGATTGAGAGTTCAGCGCCAAACTGGCTCGTCACATGCCGCGAGCATTTACTTCAACATCCTGCCTCAGGTGTCATCGCGTTATCCAGTTATGCGGACACCATCGAGAAGGATTGGAGCGAGCGAAATCTTTCCACGCCTGAAGGTGGGCAGGGCGATTATCGCCTCGTGCGTAAAGAAGTTCCCTACTTTCTACGTCACCAAAATCTCGTCTTGTTGACGCTGGAGAGAAGAGTAGAAAATGGAGCCTATACCGCCGAGCAGCGTTCGGATCCGTCAGCCTCCTCAAAACGCTGAATTCTCACGAAGCTTCCAACCCCATCTTCGGCCCCCAGCTTAGTTCACCGATGATTTAACCGGTCAACCTGAGCAGAAAGCCTACGCGCATCTTGGATATTCATCGCGAAACATCGGTTGACTAATAAGACGGAGAAGTCGCCTGCCAGCTATTCCGGGCTGGATTTTACCTGGATTACCGCCTTGGCTGCCTAAAAATTGAGCCTCTACAAGGAAGTATTCACGGTGGTCATTGGATATACCTAGACTGTTGATTGTGGGAGCGATCTGCAGTCGTTATCTTGTACCTACCTGGATCCCACTTTTCGAACAAGTTTTTGTCTACAACGGATTCGAACTTATGAGTCAAGAAGCCCCTCACCCAGAGGTTTTGATTATTCGCAACTGGCCCAAGATGATTTTCATGTGGCCTACGGCTGTGATGGCGTTAGCCGCTGGGCTAGCGGCTTCCTTCATTCCTTCGTGGGACCATTTTTTTGGTGCAACATTTTTAATTTGCTTTTTGCTGAACCTGTTGGTGATCACATACGACTTTCCACGTTCAACCTCTTTGACCATGTTGATCGCGGTCATTGCGGTGATCCTCGCTGTGGTTTTGATCAACCAGAAGTTCGGTATTATCGCGCCGTTACAACGGTGGTTATCGGAACTGGAGCTTACTGCTTCGGCTGAGTTTTACTATGCGATCTTCGCCGGAATGTTCCTGCTTTACATTGGCATGGGTGTCGTGACGCGTTTTGATTACTGGGAATTGACCAGCAATGAATTGGTTCACCATACGGGACTGCTTGGGAATCTCGAACGATTTTCAACCGGTGGTCTGAAGCTTAACACGGAGATCAATGACGTCTTCGAATATATCCTCGCCGGAGCGGGCCGAATCATCATGACGATCCCCGGTAACCCACGACCTGTTGTTCTCGACAATGTGCTGCGAATCTCGCGCGTCATGGATCTCTCGAAGGAACTCTTAAGCCACCGCGTGGTGGAAATTGCTCACGAGGAACATGCCAATAGGCAAGAAGAGAAACAGCAGCAATCGCAAGACGAGTATGAGTGACCTTAACTCGGTAAAGCGATCGCCTATTTCATGACTAGTACTACTCAGAAGTTGATGGAGAAGGGATTAACGTCCGGAGCCCCTCCCTTTCTGCGCAGCAACGTGCACTATGAGACTATCATGGGCTCGCACGCTTATGGCGTAGCGGATACGGCGGTCAAGGAGAAGTTGCCGGACTACGATGTTTACGGCTTTGCGATCCCTCCCAAGGAACTTCTCTTTAAGCATTTAACGGGTTGGATTCCCGGCTTCGGACCGGAGCCGATGGGCTTTGACCTGTGGCAACAGCATCACATCATCGACATGCAGAGTGGTAGCCACGGCAAAGAGTGGGATTTGCAGATCTTCAGTATCGTGCGTTTCTTTGAACTCTGTCGCGAAAACAATCCGAATATGATCGATGCACTATTCACGCCGGAAGAGTGCATCATTCATTGCACGCAGATCGGCCGGATGGTGCGTGACAAACGGAAGTTATTCCTCAGCAAACTATGCTGGAAAAAATTTCGCGGCTATGCCCATGCGCAGCTGAGGAAAATGAACGACAAGGAACCGATCGGAGGTCGCAAGGAAATTATCGCTAAATACGGTTACGATGTGAAGTTTGCGTATCACATTGTGCGGCTCTTTGATGAAGCAGAACAGATTCTTTTAGAAGGCGATCTCGACCTGCGTCGTGCCCGCGAGGTGATGAAGGCCATTCGTCGCGGTGATTGGAAAGTGGAAGATCTTCGCGCGTGGGTCATGGAGAAAGATAAAGCTTTGGAAGCGGTCTATTCACGCAGTTTGTTGCCAGAAAAACCACCTATCGCGCCGCTTCAACAACTTCTTCTCGATTGCCTCGAAACCCACTACGGCTCTTTGCAAGACTGCGTCTCCATCACCGGCTGGGCCGAATCGCTACTCCGCGAAATCGATTCCCTCATCGCCTCACAACGCAATCGCCTTTATCAGTGAAGGCACGGATAATGTGATCGTTTCATCACAGCACCCGTTCTACAGATCCGCAAGCTCATGATCCGCATCGCCAAAGCGATTCGCGTCGATACCCATACGTTTCATCAGCGATAGGTAAAAGCTGCAAAGCCTGCGTTCGGATTCGGGGCGATCGGAAAAATCTAACGACCTGCCAGTCGCAAGCTTGTTATCTAAACTTCCCAGCGTCAACAGAGGGACTTTGGTCGAATCATGCTTACTGCCCGACCACATATTATTGACAAACATGATGCAGGAATGATCCAGCACGGTGCTCTCTCCTTCGGGCATCGCCTTTAAACGCTGCGCCAGATAAGCAAACTGCTCGACATAATACGTCGTCACTCGCTCCCATTCCTCCGAACGATCATCGTGCGAAGCGAGATGATGCGGTTTGCGAACATCCAAGAAAGGATAAAACAATCCTGAAATATCTCGGCATAGCAATAGCGATGCGACTCGGGTTCGATGCGATTGAAACGCGAGTGCGATAATGTCGCACATCAACTGCATATGTTGCCGAATATCCTCAGGCAACCCATTATCGGGTCGTGACATCGCCTGCAGCGGCTTGCCGCGATCGGCACTTCGCTCTTGCGCTTTTTCGATCGAGCCTCGTTGCCGTTCAATCCGTTTCTCAACTTCGCGAATACTGGTGAGATATTCCTCCAACTTCGCTTGGTCCGAGGTCGAGGCTCGTCGTTGTAAATCGGCTGCATCTTCCATCACTCGATCGAGAACACTCTTATTGCGTTGGCTTCCGCGATTCTCAAACAGCGAATCGAACGCTAAGGATGGATACACTTCCATGGGAACAGGTGACGTAGCATTTTGCCAGGAAATGTGCGAACTGTAAGCCATCGAAAAATTGGTTTCATGATAGCCCGTCGTCGGCTGCTCACATCCCAGCACCATACTCGGGACAATATCGTCGGCACCTAGTGCATTAGCGATCGCTTGATCCACACTGATACCGCCACGCAACTCCGCACCTTTCTTAAGCGCCGCGCCGGACAAGATATTTCCTGTTTGCCCGGGATGAATTCCAACGCCTGTCGCATTCTTATTGAACAATCCATGCACGACGTTCAGTTGGCTGCGCAGTTCTTGCAACGGCTGCAAGCAACGGCTCAGTTCCAGATTCTCACCGCTTCCCTTGGCCCACCAATGATCTGGATGGACACCGCAGGCCATGAACATCACCGCAAACCGCTGCGGATAAAGATTTGAACCCGAGCCAGTTGCACCCTCAGCAGGCTCCCAACCCCATACAGGAATCGATTCCAACCAGGGCAGGCCAACCAGCACTCCAGCACCACGCAGCCATTGGCGACGAGTTATGGCATTCGAATTTGGCATTCGGCTTCTATCTTGAAACATCATTCACCTCCGTCGATTCCGTTTGCGTTCCACGCTTTCGCTGAAATTGCGGACTAGCTAATATCACTTCAAACGTTGTCAAAATTCGGTCATCATTCTTTTTCAGAGTCTCAAGCATCTCATCGACCAACAAAGAGTCTGACAAAATCAGCGACCGCCCCAAGGCATAGGCCAGTAGGCTCTCACAAAAATGTCGGCGAAAATCAGCGACTCTCTTTTGTCCCAAATATCGCTTCAGTCCCACAATGCCTTCCGCTTCGCTACCATCGGGCAGTGTCGCGGAGGCTGATATCTCGCGTCCCCCCAAGTCTCGACTTCGTGGCTTACCAATCGGATCAAATCCTTCCAGCAACAAACCATAGGAATCGAACCTTGCATGGCAACCTGCACAGCTCGGATGCTCTCGATGTTTAGCCAGGACTTCTCTTAAAGTTAATTCGCCCAAATCATGCTCAGAATTTGGTAAATCAGGAACATTAGGTGGTGGTGCGGGAATTTTTTCACCGAGCAGCTTCCGTACAACCCAGTAACCACGTTTGACCGGAGAGGTTCTTAGGCCGGGAGAATTCTGAGTGAGAAAGATGCCCATCGAGGCGAGGCCACCACGCTGAAGCGACGATACCTCGTCGACTCGTTGCCAGGCAGTCGAGTCGCTA
>JBEGUT010000287.1:0-5876 GCA_041178745.1 Planctomycetota bacterium
TTCCATCGAAAGCCGACGAATGAGAACGGTCATGGAACAGGATGGAAGCAATAAGGAAGTGACTGTGGTGATCCGTGGTGATAAGTCACTTAAAGCCAATTTCATGCTCAGGGTGATCGATGCATGTAAATCGGCTGGCTTGCAAAGATTTGATTTTATGGTGCTTACGGGCGGACAAAGTTAGTGACGCACGTGCCAACCGGTTGTGAAGAGTTTTATAAACAGTAGTGAAGTGACTCGGTAAAAACATGAGAAGGCGACGCAAGAAAAAGTCGGCAACTTCTGGCGAGGTGGAGCTAAATATGGCCGCCATGCTAGATATGGCGTTTCAACTGCTCGCGTTTTTCATTTTGACTTTTAGGCCATCGCCCGTTGAAGCTCAGGTCTCTCTTCGTGTTCCCAATATCGCCGCGACGTCGAGTGCCGGTGCGACCAGTGAAGCCCCGCAGGAACAAGAAGACTTCGGACTCCCCCTGAGCTTGCGAGTTTTTTCGACTCCGGAAGGGGAATTGTCTCGTTTTGAATTCGAGTCTCAAGGAATCGATGCAACCGGTAACGCTGCCCAAGATATGGCAAACCTTGATGCGGCCATGAAGCAGATTTTGAAGAACTCGGATTTCAAGAGCCTTATGATTTACTTCTCGGAAGACCTCGCTTACGAGAGAATGATCCAGACCCTGGTGACATGCTCTAATCAAACCGGAGCAGATGGTCAGCCTCTTACTAATATCTCGATCAATCGACTGAAGTAATTTCAGGCTACGGTTGGCACTTAAGGAAACTGCATTGGGTGAAGGTATTCTTCAATTCGGTTCCGTTGCCAGAAGAGTGATTTCATTTTCAATCATTCTCGTAGGACTGTATTTCTTCCTGTTTGTTTCCGCACCAAGAATAAGCGGGCAAGAAGCATCGGCTAATACTTCTGAAAAACCTGAGTTAGCAGAAAAGGACTCTCAGTTACCGTCGGACGCTTCAGGGGCAAGCAGTGCAAGTGGAAGCTCCGCTGACGTCGCGGGTGAGTCCACCAGTAGTGCCGATTCCAAGATTGATATGCCTTCAGAAGAGTCACGAAAGAACAGAGTTACCGCAACCGAGGAAAAGCATAGTGACTCTTCGGCGAATCCTACAACCGATGGCGTTGATGGCTCGCCCCAGGATTCGGCCAGCCTGAACGGAATCGATGCACGTCTTAAGGATCTTTTAAGCCTAGCAACAGACTACACAACCAAAATCGGAAAACGCGAAATGCCCGGTTATTGGGGCTTGGTTGATTTGGTTATGGATAAATCGGTTGCGGAGTTGGCGAAAAACGCACGGAGGAATCCACGCTACAACGATTTTTATTCGAATCCCAGTAAGCATCGTGGTGACTTGGTTTCGACGACACTGCATCTCCGGCGCGTGATCTCTTATCCGGTCGATCCTGCCCTTGGTCATAAGGCGACAGAACTTTACGAGTTATGGGGATGGACCGATGAATCCAAAGCTTGGGTGTACTGCGTGGTGACTCCGAAGCTACCTCCAGGATTTCCAAAGGATGGAGATTTCAATCGTGATATCGAGGTGGCCGGTTACTTTTTCAAGATGCAAGGTTATCAGCCTGGTTCTGCCGCACCGAATGCGAAGAATCTGATAGCGCCATTGATCATTGGTCGCGTGGATGAAGTGCGCAAGCCTGAAGTGCCATTAGCTCAATTCAACAATCTCACCATGTTGTTTGTTGGTGTTTTTGCATTGCTGTTTTTCCTCCGCTTGATGCTGCGTCTAAGGGCCAGCGTGTCCTCTATAGGTCAGTCTCATATCGATGTAAGACGACGATTGCGGCGCGAGCGACCTGAGGTCTTGGATGAACTACCGGATATCGAGCGACCAAATGATTCTGAAAAGGTCGAAGCGAAAGAGGATCAGCCAGAAGATAAGCCACCGTTTTAGTCGCTTTTGCTAATCTCGAACAATTTTTAAGATGCGGTTGTTGTAGCTATCGGTAATGATCAGTTCTCCGGTCAGTGGGTGGATGGAAACGCCATGCGGTCGAGAGAGTTGGCATTTTTCTGGAGATTCGCCGAGACCTCTTGAGCCATTTTCGGCTGTTCCAGCTACACGGTAGATTTTTTCATCTCTGGGATTGTATCGACGTATGATGTGGTTCTCCGCATCGGCAATGATTACCTGATTATCTTTGTCGATACACAGGTGCTTGGGCCCGTTCATGGTTGCCTTTAAAGCAGGTCCACCATCGCCGCTGTTTCCCTGTTTTCCTGATTCATTGACGACGGTTCGAATGAGGCCTTGGGGAGATACGACTCGAAGAGCGTTTCCGCCTCGCTCGAGAATATAGAGATTACCGGCGCGATCGACGGCAGCGGCGCGAGGATCAACAAGGGGTGCTTCGGTAGCTTTTGTTCCATCAGCGGGAATTCCTTTTTTGCCATTGCCAGCCACGACGATCGAAGTGCCTGTCGCAATCTCGACTTGCCATATTTGGCGGAGATCGGCGACGTACAAGAATTTGCCAGAGAAGTCGAGCGTGATGCAGTAGGGACCGGACTGTTTCCCTTTTTCTAAAGGGACTTGAAATCCGGGCAGGGAGGAGGCCTTTTGAGTAGCGAGGTCGATCTTTCGGATTCTTCCATTCCAGGTATCGGCGATATAGATCGTGGTAGAAGCACCAATCGCAAGATTGTGGGGCCCCGAGAATTTGACTTGGCTGAAGGGCTCACCGTCACCGGATAAGCCTGGTTGACGTTGGCCGGTGATATGTTGCAATCGGCCTTGTGGATCGACTTTGAGAAGACGATTCCCAGCGGCCATTTCGATAATCCACAGGGAGCCATCCGGAGCGTATTCCGCGCCAAAGGGTTCGTAGAGCTTAGCCTCTTGAGCGGGGATCTCTGTCGCTTCTTGATTCCCACCTGCAACCAGTACGATTCGTTCGGCGCGAAGTGGTAAAGCAAACGCATAAAAAAGAAGCACAAATAAAGAGAAGATAGATGTCAGTTTCATAAGGCATTTCTTAAGGAAGATCGTGGAATTACTTTTTGCTTAGAACTCGGATCCGATGAGCTTGGCTATCTCCAATCAGAATCGAGCCATCGTTCTCGACGTAGATTCCATGTAGCCGATTCATCTTGCATTCAAGAGGATTGCCATCCGGGCCATCACCCGCGTTACCTGTTCCTGCCATGCATTCCAGATTGCCAGTTTGAGCATGGATTCGTCTAACGGTATGACTTTCGGTATCGGCAAGCCAAACATTTCCTTCGCGATCGATGGCGATTCCCTTCGGACCTTTAAGTGTAGCAAGTTTAGCCGGTCCACCATTTCCAGTAAAACCACTTGCCCCTGTACCTGCTCGATGGTGGATGATGCCTTTCTTCAAGTCGAATTGGAATACTTGGTTGCCTTCTCGAGTTGCTAACCAGAGGTCGCCGCGACTATCAAAATCAAGAGATCTTGGACCGTTGAGGGGCGTTCCTTGAATGGGTGAGCCATCTGGAGTTGGTCCCGCTTTTCCAGTTCCAGCAAAAGTAGAGATCTTTCCGGTCGACATGTCGACCAAGCGAATGACATGGTTGCCAATATCGCAAATAAAGAGATTACCTTGCGCATCGAACTGAATACTGTGAGGGTTCTTTAGTTGCGCTTTAATGGCCGGTCCTCCGTCACCGCTGTAACCTGGATTACCAGTTCCAGCGATGGTTGTAATGATACGCGACTTCATGTCGATTTTGCGCACCGCGTGATTGGACATGTCGACGATGAATAAGTCGCCTTTTTTATCAAATCGAATTTCGTGCGGTAGATTGAAGGAAGCTGCAAGGGCAGGACCGTTATCCCCTGAGTACCCTTTTTGGCCGTTGCCGGCCACCGTGGAAATAATTCCATCGGGAGAGATACGACGAATCGATTGACCTGTGTATTCGCAAAACCATATCGCATTGTCCGGACCGCGAATGACACCGAATGGATTATCGATCTGTGCATCGATCGCTTTTCCACCGTCACCGGTGTGACCTTGGATACCAGTGCCAGCGATCGTTTTGACCGTCCAATCTTCTGCAAAAGTGGAGTGGCGGGCTAGAAAGGTCGAGATGCAAAAAATCACACAAAGGCGAAGCGGGTAGTTCATAGGATCAGTATTCTGTAAAGAGTCTGCTGAAGTTGTGCCTTAACGTACGTTTTGAGATAATGAAACTTCGCACGGTTGGTGATGCGGGGCGCTAAAGTTAGGCTTCACTAGGATTACCTCGCATGGCTTAAGTGTTGTGCTAGGAACATGTTACAGTGTAGCAGGAAATCGCTACGATTTTATCCCAAAGGAAAAAGAACCGTTGGTCTAATGGTGATAGAGTTGATAGACAGTTCGCATTTCCCAAATAGCGGGATCCAGTGCGACTCGACTAGTAAATAGCCATTGGGAAAGTGATTTGGTTGGTTTTTTTTCGGTCAGGCTTGAGAGTGGGATAAATGGAGTGATCTGGCGATCGTAATTTGCTGGCAGGTTAGAATGAAATTTAGAGTCTTCACGTTTCAGTTTTAGGGAAGCTATGTTCGAAGTTGGCTTATTAAATCAACTATGGCGCCGATTACGCGAAGAGGAGTGCGGCTTTTCCCTCCGTCTTATCATCGTAGTTGCTGTGGCATTGTCTTGTGCTGCTTGCAAGCCTGCCGGTGAAGCTTCGAACGACTTATCTCCCGGGGCCGGCGATGTAGCTATTAAAAATGCTGGGCTTTCTGCAGAGGTTGAGGAAGAGATACAGGTCTTTTGTGGCGATTGCCATCGTATGCCCAATCCAGCAAGCTTCCCAAAGTCGGCATGGCGAGATGAAGTGCGAAGGGGATTTGAGTTTTATTACACCTCAGCGCGGAACGATCTGAAGATTCCTAAGCAGTCGGACGTCGCGCAGTATTTCGTCAGTAGAGCTCCAGAGAGGTTTGATGCTAAGAAGGCCGAGCCTTTAAGTGATGAGTGGCTCGCTCGGTTTGAAAAGCAAGAGCTTTCGATACCGGACGTAAGTTCGCCAGCGACTTCTCATGTCGCAGTAGTTGACCTTGGTCTGCCACTTGGTAGGGGAATTGTTTTCTCCGATATGGCAGCGGGCGGAGTCTACTTTTCCGAGATCACAACACAGCATCGAGCCTCGGACAAACTGATCAAGTTAGGACAGCTTTCGAATCCGGCTGGGGTGCACGTTGTGGATATCAATGAGGATGGGCTACAGGATCTAGTCGTCGCGGAACTAGGTTCGTTTTTGCCCGAAGATCATCAGCGTGGTAAGGTGGTCGCACTGATACAATCCAAAGAGGAACCTGGGACATTTCAGCAGCATGTGTTAATCGAAGGTATAGGAAGAGTCGCTTCGGTCGAGTCGGCGGACTTTAATCAAGATGGACTAACGGACTTATTGGTAGCCGAATTTGGTTGGAGAACGACCGGGTCAGTTTTTATATTGAGACGCGAGAAAAGCGATTCACCTTTTGGCTCATGGAAGAAAGAGACGATCGATCCACGGCAGGGTGCTATCCATCTACCTGTTTATGATTTCAATAACGACGGCTTTCCAGATTTTGTCTCATTGATAAGCCAGCATCACGAAAAGCTTGACTTGATGCTCAACGATGGTCAGGGAGCGTTTAAAAGAGTCTCCGTCTATGAGGCGCCTTGTCCGTCTTATGGATCAAGCGGAATTAAGCTGATAGACGTCAATAAAGATGGAAGGATGGATATCGTCTATTCCAACGGAGACTCATTTGACAGTTTCGTTTTGAAGCCATTCCATGGTGTAAAGTGGTTTGAAAATGTTGGGGACGAGAAGTTTATCGAGCATCAGGTAGGATACTTGCCTGGAGTACATCGTGCCTTACCGGGCGATCTA
>JBEGUT010000288.1:0-5863 GCA_041178745.1 Planctomycetota bacterium
TAGCTTCGCCACCCATCTACTGAAAGCCGGTACCGACATCCGCACCATTCAAGAACTGCTCGGACATAACGATATCAGCACAACGATGATCTACCTCCATGTGCTCAATGTCGACACAGATAAAGTCGTCAGCCCACTCGATACGCTCGAAATCATCCCAAATAGAAATGCCAACCCCGTTGCGGAGCCTTGGACAAAAGCTTCAACGACTCCCCCTCCAGTCGAATCCTCCCACCCATGGAAGACGGCTACCTCACCCATGTCATGTAAGAGGACTGGTTCGAGTGAATCCGAAAATGTGCGTCAAAATAAAACGTATACGATCGGAGTCGCCGTTCTGGCAATGGTCTTTCTACTCGGCATGGCAATCGTGTTCAGTACATTCCCCACAGCGTTACATCACAACGTGCACCCCGCGCGCGCACGAGACTATCCCCCGAACACTGTTTTCTTCCCACGACGAATCGTCGATCGATGCCATAACTCAAGTGGATCCAGTTACGCAGCTAGATCGAGCCAACCTGCTGATGTCCTTGTATAACACCAAGATCATCATACAGTCGAAGCCGTCTTTCGGTTTCCTACTTTTTATACACCACAGCCCGCCCATGGCATTTCAAAACAATGTCGCAGCGAAGGAAGTCTTTACCAATCAGGCAGAGGGTATTTGCGAGTGCGAATCGCTGTTAACTCGATAGCTTCGAATCGACTACAGTTTCTACTCCTAAAACGAAACGAACTCCTGTTCAATCCGCTGACTGGTCGTTCGATGGGAACTCTGTGAGAGTTGATGTTTATGCCACCTTTGGGAGCTTTTACGGTTGATCGGAAATATCTCCCTTCGACTTCTCGATTGGCGACCTGAAAATGAAAGTTACGAGGGCGAAGGAACGGAGGAGATATTGAATTGAATGATGGTGGACGCTAGCCTTGAAGAACTCGACAAAATCCTCGTTTGCCTCGATTTGCGATCCCACCGATGCCAGCCCCCCGAAAATCCGTTGCTGCTCAACGAACTAAACTGCCTCCGTGGCGACTGGTTTGGATGTTTGGTTACTTGGCAATGTGGCCGTTGATGACGGCCAAAGCCGATGAGCTGTCCGCGGAGCAAATTCTCGCAAAGTGGGAAGGTTCCGTTAGACCTCTTCTCTCCACTCATTGCCTCAGTTGCCACAACACGCTCAAGAGGTCAGGCAAACTCGATCTGGATTCCCTAAATGGCTTAATTCGTGGTGGACTCAATGGCTCGGTCCTCGACGCATCGATACCACTCGATAGCACGTTGGTCAAAGTGCTGGCTGCTGGGGGCGAATCGCATATGCCCCCTGAAGGACAATTAAAAGACGAAGAGATTGCAGTGCTAAAAGAGTTCGTCGAGGTCCTATTGAAGTCCGATTTGCCGAAGAAACTCGCTGAATCAGTCGACGTTGGAAAGGATAACGCGAAGGGGACATGGACGACGGAGTCGGACCGCATCAAGCTGCCAAAAAATTTAAATCCATCCATGACTATCGATGTGTTGCTGGAAGAACAGTGGATTTCACAAAAACTGGCAGTGGCACCCATTGTCGATGACAGAAGATTCGTTCGCCGAATCTATCTCGACTTGATAGGACGAATTCCAAGGCCTGAAGAATTAGCGAGATTTCTCGACTCGACTGATAGCAGAAAGCGAGAATCGTTAATCGATTTGCTATTGGCCAGCGACGAACATGCTCAGCACTTTGCCGAAGTACTTGATGCTATGCTGATCGGTCGCAAAGAGGCTGGACCGATCAAGAGGTCTCAGAAGATCGGATGGTTCGATTTCCTGGTTCGATCCGTTCGCGAAGATAGACCGTGGAATCAAGTCGCACGAGATATCTTGCTGGCACGCCCGCAATCCGATTCCGACGCTGGATCCGTCTGGTACCTCTACTCCCGCAAGAACAAGCACCAAGAAATTGCCGAAGCGGTATCGAAAGACTTCTTCGGTGTACGCATTGATTGTGCACAATGCCACGACCATCCATTGTCTGAGGAAATCAAGCAGAGTCACTACTGGGGATTAACCGCTTTCTTCAATCGAAGTACCAATGTCGATACGCCCAAGGGGCCAAGGGTGCAGGAATCGGCGATTGGAGGTTTTGCTGAGTTCGCCAATCTTCGAGGTGCCTCATCTCCCAACGAACTGGTTTTCATGGGACGCGAAGCAATCGCTGAGGCACGGCCAGCTAAGGATGCAAAGGAAGAGGACCGGGAAGATCTATACACCGTTCCTGAAAATGGTGACCCTAAAGTACCGAAATTCTCACGACGGGAACGATTTGTCGAGCAGATCCTCAATGATCATCCCTTGGTAGCAAAGGCAATGGTAAATCGGTTGTGGGGCTTGATGATGGGCAGGGGCTTAGTGCACCCGGTCGATACGATCGACTCGTTTCATCCAGCCAGCCATCCCGAACTTCTCGAATGGCTCGCCACCGACTTCGCATCGCATGAATATCGCATCCGACGCATCCTGAAAGCCATCGCGATGAGCCGCGCCTATCAACTTGGAACGGCCGCAGACTCCCAAGCAGATCCTAAGTACTTCTCCTCATCGCTCAGCAAGCCTCTGACCGCGGATGGTTACTTGCGCTCTGTGTTGGTAGCGCTTGACGTGAAGGATTTTGGGAAATGGGACAGCGTAGAAAATCGGGTTGCCTTGGCCAAATTGTTTCCTGATGTTTTGGCAGAAGAAAGTCTAGCGACGATTTCGCAGGGACTGATGTTAAGCAACGGCGAACTGATGCAGCAGTTGATCAATCAGGAGAATTCCAAGACGATTGAAACTGGCGAAGCGATCACCGACTCTGCCCAAATCGTAAGTTTCCTGTTCCAGCGAATCTTACTTCGCCAGCCGCTAGATGACGAACGTTTACGCTGCATCGAATACCTGAGTACGGATGAGGGTAAACGCAAAGAGCGGATTAAAGGGTTAGCGTGGGCTCTGTTGACTAGTGCAGAATTTCGTTTCAATTATTAAGAAGCAAGCGAGCTCAGAAGTTATGCAGTTGTCAACCCAAGGTTGCCTATCAGGAAGTGACGAGGGACATGCGGATCATCGTTTGCATCGTCGACTCTTTCTGCAAGGTAGTATGGCGGGGGCAGCTTCGATGGCCAGTTTTCTGGGACTCTTCGGAGTTCCAGCGTTGGCCGACTCGGCGACGAAACGGGGAAAGAAATGCATTTTGCTGTGGCTTTGCGGAGCACCTAGCCAATTTGAAACATGGGATCCTAAGCCTGGTCGGCCGACAGGTGGACCCTTCGGCAGCATTCCAACGGTGACACCTGGTGTCCACGTTAGCTCGCTGATGCCCAAGTGCGCTTCGATCCTCGACAAGCTGACGATCGTCCGTTCGATGTCCACCGATCAGAACGAGCATTTTCAAGCGATCGATCTTTTGACGCGCGGCGAGCCACCACGCCCACCCTTTACGCGACCTTTACTGGGATCAGTGCTGGCAAAACAGTTCGGACAAATCGATAACCCTGTGCCGCAATTTGTCTTGCTGGATCCATGCCCGGAGGGGAATGAATTCAAATCATTTAAAGCAGCCAATTGGGCTGGATGGCTCGGTGCGGAATATGGCCCAGTCCGATACGGTGGTCAATTCAAAATCGATAACGTGCAATTGCCTCCCGAGATGTCCGATGCCGACCACTCCGAACGCGAGGCGCTGCGATCGTTTCTCAGTCGCAAGTTCGCCAACGATCGTAAGGAGTCTTCGGTGTCGTCCTACAACGCCGTATTCGAACGTGTAAAAGGATTGATGAAGGCTGCTCCCTTGTTTGATCTCAATTCATTGCCTGAGGAGGATCGGCGGCGCTATGGCCCAGGAACATTCGGTCTGCATACGCTGCTTGCGCGACACCTGATTGAAAACGGCTCGACCTTTGTCATGGTCGCTAATGGTATGCCGTGGGATTGTCATGTTTTCAATCACGAAACACATCAGATGTTGGTGCCTGAGATGGATCGCGTGGTCTTTAATTTGATCCAAGATCTGACCGATCGTTCGATGCTCGATGACACATTAGTGCTAATCATGGGAGAATTTGGTCGCACGCCCTATCTGAATGAAGCTCGAGGACGTGACCATTATCCGAAGGCGTGGAGTATGGCGATGGCGGGTTGCGGAATCAAAAAGGGAGTAGTCTTTGGAGCGACCGATGAAAATGGTATTGGGGTAGCTGATCAAGTGGTCGATCAACGGCGTCTCTTCGCAACCATTTATGCGGCACTCGGGTTGAACCCTCACGAAACGTATGAACTGCCTGGCCTGCCGACCTTTCACCGGGTCGAGCAGAACGCGCAACCAATCACGGAACTTTTAGTGTGAGGATGCCATGAAAGTCGAACTAAAAAAGACAGGGCGATTCTCCTTTCCGATGGGTATTTTAGATTTTGCCGTTGGTCAAGATGAGAGCTCTTTGTATGCCGCTTGTCTCGACGGAATCTATGGGTTAGGTCTACCTACACGCGATGCCCATGAAGATAAACCAGTTCCCGATTTGTTGGGACGGCATGAGAGTTATGTTTCTGGGATTATGTTGCAACCTGAAGAAAAAGGATTGGTAACGACCGGTTTCGATGGCTGCTTACAGATTCGACCGCTAACAGCGCCAGCCAAACAGGAAATTGCTCCTTCGTTTCAGCAACGTGTGCATAACTTCTGGTCCTGGAAATCTGCGGCATCTCCCAATCAAAAACTGGTCGCCTCCGTCACGGGCCAGTATCTACCAGGCGCCGAGGATTACACGCCGTTGCCCAGCGACGAACCGACAGTAAAGATCTTTGATGCGCTAACAGGAGAGACTCTTAAGAGTTTCAATCTGTTACCGCCGGTGCAATGCGTCGCCTTTGATGCAAAGGGAGAATATGTTGCCGCCGGAAACCTTATGGGTGATATCGCTGTTTGGAAAGTTGAGAGTGGTGAAGAGGTAGCGCGCTGGCGCACCACGAGCTTCACGAGCTGGGGTATTATCAAAAGCCATTGCTACATCAGTGGTTTGTTTGCGATCAGTTTTGCTCCCGACTCCCAATCGCTGTATGTTGCCGGCATGGGGGATATGAGAGACCCTATGGCTGGAAACGGAAAACAGCTTTGGCAACGATTTTCATTGCAGGATAATCCAGGAACGAAAATTCAAGAGTCGGTCGGAGATCAGACTGGCGAAGGGCTAATGGAGACACTCGCTTGGCATCCCAGTGGCAAGTACTTCGCGATGGGAGGTCGGCTACGAGGTGGTAATTGGAACCTGGGACTCTTTGATTTCGAAAAGGGAGAGCTCATCGGTCAGGCGAAGACAGGGATGAGAATTACGACGGCTCGATTTAGCAAGGATGGCAAAGTGCTTTTTCTCGGCGGCATGCAGGGGCAACCAGGGATGAAGGATGGAAAGTTCCCTGACTTTGGCTATGTCGAGCGATTCGAAGTTCTTGAGACATGACGTGGTGAGAGAAAGACGATAACAGTACCAGACCTTCGGGTATTGTGATCGCTTCAAGCAATTGTCGTGGACGGCTCCGCCGTCCAACGCATCGACACGTTTGTGCTGGCGACAGCACCTCTTGAGTTAAACCGTGGAGTTGGATCGCGGAGCGATCCACTACAATGGCTCCGCCGTCCAATGGATTGGTCGATTAAGAGAAGCATTTCATTTGTGAAATATTTTAAAGGATGAAGTCGCCATCGTCGTGGATGGCTCCGCCGTCCAACGCATTGACACGTTTGTGCTGGCGACGGCAACTCTTGAGTTACACCGTAGAGTTGGATCGCGGAGCGATCCACTACCATGGCTCCGCCGTCCAAAGCATCGTTCGATCTGGAGAAGCATT
>JBEGUT010000289.1:0-5827 GCA_041178745.1 Planctomycetota bacterium
TTTCAAAACGAGCAGTAATCCATGGATTCTCTAACTGCTTGGGGTCAATTAGTTTTATTGCAAAGTCGGCATGAACCGTCTTCGCTCTCCATACCAAGCCCATTCCACCACTTCCCAAGATCTGCACTAACTCATACCGCCCACCTAGCAAGTATCCAGCTTGAAATTCGCATTCGCCGCTCTTCCCTTCCTGAGTCGCAGCACATTGAGACACAGCACATTGAGACGCATCTGCAGGAGGTTCGGGTGAAGTCGTCACATCACCATTACTCTCCTCATCTTCCACTCTTGCCGACATAAATTACTCCAGCTTACGGTCACTTATTCTTCAACCTCACAGCGACATCACGTCCCTCGCAATATCACATTACCTAATCCCCACTCCCGGACTCTTCGTCGTAAGGCAATCGACTCCGCGCGGACTTCCTACAACTGAATGTCTGCCTCACAGAATCGTCACGTAATCCGAACGGTACGAAGAGCCTCGCGACATGATTGCCAAAGCTCTCAATCCAGTAAGCTCTTTCTCTTAAAACAGAGATCAATTGATTTACTCTCGAATCGATCCATTATCTTAAACTTTGTCACTATAGTTAAGCTACATTTCTATGTGCAACTGAAGCCTAGGGATGCAGGATGACTAGTTCGAATCCTACAGTTCTAAAGAACAGTGAACGATCCTCATCCCACCCCCTCAAACTATTAATCCATCACTGCCGACTATGGTAAATCGCTCTCTTTCGCCGTGCCGATCCATGTGGTCAGCCCCCCCAAAAAACACAGAGCTTCTACTTTCCCTCGAAAACTTGAAACTCGTCACTTGAGATGAACAAAGAAGAAATTTAGTGTTCGAGATCTTCAAATCAGGCCGATCTTTCCATATCCCCTCAAAAGCGGAAGCAAACTCTAAAATAATGGCACTGAAGTTCTCGTACCTTATCTACCGAAGTTGCTAACTCCTCCGAGAAATATCTCAATATCTTGTGAACTTGCCGATTTTCCACCCCTTCTTTGCAGGCTGTCACACCGACATTTTTACAATCATTTCACACAATACATTCGCTTTATGAGAAGGGCTCTAACTCTAATTACAAATTGAAATACCCACCGAGCCAAGAATAGCCAGCTAAAATGCAAGTGTATCCACTTTGCTTACTTACCCACTAGAGAATGTAACCAAATCGCTGAAACTCATGGGGCAAAAAGCTTTGGTGCAGTGTGTCCGCTAAAAGAAATTCAACTAACCCTATCGATCCGCATCACCGCAAGGTGATCGATCGACGCACCATAACTCCCGCTGCATATGTACCTTTTTAAAAAACACAGAGACCAAAACGTAAGCGTGAGCGTTTATCGACAATCGAAATACGCTCCTTTCG
The DNA here is from genome assembly GCA_041178745.1 of Planctomycetota bacterium. Classification (GTDB taxonomy): domain Bacteria; phylum Planctomycetota; class Planctomycetia; order Pirellulales; family Pirellulaceae; genus JAFLCP01. The sequence goes on from JBEGUT010000289.1 coordinate 1,380, forward strand.
TCGTCACAAAATAATCCTCGACGCAGGGTTACGGTAATCGAAAGCCCCTCAGTCGACGCTCCAATGGACTGTCAAACCAGCGATACCTTTTGTTATCTCCCACCGAAGCAAATTCCATAACGCCTAGCATAAACGCTTCCAACTCGGTTTGACTCCTTGGCAAAAATCAGCTCGAGACTAACTGGCAGGGAAATTGCCAAAAACTCTCTGAAAAGTAGGGCATAAAATCGTTTATCTGTAATCCCGCAATCAACTATTTCTTCCTCCTCCCATAGCTACTTGTCGCATCCGATCGATGCAAACTTCAACATTTTCAATTCAAGGGTTTTAAGCTGTGGGAAGTATCTTTCAATTAATCGCGATTTTAGTCGGTCTCACCCTCTTCATTGTATTGAGTGGACTTTTTCTGAAATTGTCCATCTGGCTTACCAATTTATGCTTGAGTTATTTCTACAAGACGACTCCCATCACCAATCCCTCTATTGGTAAGGCTTCATCAACCATCCTGTTCATCTACATCGTAATGTCACTCCTTGGCGTGACCTATATTTTTGCAATGCGATATCTTTTAAAAACTCCAACGACCGTTATTCCAAACTGGTTTGTTGTGGTGGAAATCGTACGCCAATGCTTTGGAATTCTGGCAATGGGCTTTTTACTCTCTCAATTTCTTGACATCTCTTTCCCACGCGGCTTTGCCGTAGCCACGAGCAGCTTCGTTTTAGGATCTTTGATCCTTGGATGCATGCTTTGCATTGACTACAACATGAATCCCGCTTTTTCATCCTCAACACTGCTTAGTTACCTAAAAACCGTCGGCCATCAATACTTAAACAACTCGATGAGTCTGATTTTTCTCGAGGGGATCTAAAATCGAGTGTGCTCGTTTTCATTCGCATTTACAGAAACTTTGCGAATGTTTGTTGGTTTACTCTCGGAGACTTCAACCAAGCTGCAATCTGCCTAAGATAAAGTGAACCTAACCGGTAAATGATTCATGTGTAACGAACATTAAAGCAGGTTGCGTGAATGTGAACTCACTTGCTGGTCTCTTTGAATCCCAACGGTCTTGTGTTTCCACAAGGCCGTTGGGATATTTGTCGCCAACCAAGTCAACTCACCCCTCTAATTACCCTACCGGAAATGGTCAAGATTCGAGTGTTTCACGGCTTAATCCTTTCCGGAAAGGGAATTTTCAGTGAGAGAGGAACCTCGTGATTTCTGACCTTCCAAGAGGCTATAGCTTTGTCCGCCACAACGCATTTGAGACAGCGGAAACACTTGTTTTTTACGACCAATACAGGGATACTTTCTGGCTTAGAAGCCACAGGGTGATAGCACTTAATCCAAAGCACATTTCACCAGTAAAGAGGAATAGGCCTCGAAGCAGTCGATCGCGAAACGCGACAGCCACAAACCGCTTTGTCTAGAGTATTTCAAACGCGCAGAGAGAATCGCAAAGAGCCGTTACGAGAATTTGAATTGTGGGGATAAAAAACGATAAACCTTTTACGATTATTGTTTCGATTGCCGAGATTTTTTGTCCAAGAAATAACCTTCGCGCATAGGACCAGAGCGAATCGGAATTTGTAGGAGATGTAGTTAAATGAGAGATTCGCAAGAAGAACAGGTTTCAGAAGCTGTTTCAAATTCGCTTGATCTGACCAAAGGCCCCGACGCAACCCAGATCGATGGCACTCGCAAGTCCACAGAGTCGAAGGGATTGCGCATGGAAGGCGATCTGATCCTGAATCGCTACCTCCTGATTGAAAGACTGGGAAAAGGAACACAGGGGGAAGTGTGGAAGGTATTCGATCAACAAGTCAAAATGCAATCTGCATTGAAATTTCTCCCTCCAGATTTCCAACACTCGCCCGCTAAGCACGCGGAGCTAACCCGATGCTTTAGATTGTGTTACGCTTTGCATCACAGAGGACTCTGTCAACTCAAACATCTCGATACAGACCCGAAACATGGCATGTTCCTGGTCATGGAATATATCGATGGCATTCGCCTGGATCGATACCGTCTTGAACTTTTACGTCGATCTAAAAACGACGATGAGTTGGGAGCATCGAGTGACGTGTTACCTCTCTCGAAAGTAATTGCCTTACTGCGTCCTGTTGCCGAGGGGCTTGATGCCCTTCACGTATCCTCAAGTGACTCTAATATGTGTCTCCTTCATCGGGACGTTAAACCAAGCAACATTTTAGTAACGCGAAACAATGACAGCAGTAAACTGATCGATTTTGGTATTGCGGAGTTGGTACAATCCGAGCCTAATGATGCCAACATAGCGGGTACGAAAACCCTCAACGGCACCTTGCCGTACATGGCGCCAGAGATTCTACGAAACCAGACGGCCGATGCGCGTTCGGATCAGTACTCGTTGGCTGTTGTCGTTTGTGAGTTCATAAGTGGCAAGCATCCTTTTACGATCGTCGACAGCACCAAACTCAAGCAATCCATCCTCAATGACCCACCCTTGATTCTCGGTGTCAATCCGCGGGCAATGAAGGTCTTGGAAAGAGCCCTGTCTAAATCTTCTCACGATCGCTACAACTCCTGCACGGATTTTTTTAATGAACTCGAGAGAAGCTGCCATGATCCGAAGACACATTCGACGGATAAAAAGAAAACTATCTCTGCGGAAGATTTTCTCCAAGAGGAGCAATTGGTGACCTCACAGCTACGGGGTTGTCACCAGCGATTAGAACAAGCTAACCGACGAATCCAGCGACTTGCCAATCCAATTAACATCAGCGTTTTAGGATTGAGAAATTCCGGTAAGTCCTCCTTACTTTTCTCTTGGTATCACCGAAGAGCTACCCCCGGAATAACCCTGAGAATCACGGATGACACCAGCGTCAAGTACTTCGAAAATCTCAAAGCTCAGCTAGCCTCCAGTGGTTCTGTTGCAGCAACCTATATCAGCCAACCCGATACTCTCAACTTTGATGTTGTTTGTACCAGTAAATTAGCAATAACTGGTCAAACGATTGAATTTCAGGCGTGCGTCCAGGATTATGCTGGCGAATTAGTCAGAAAACGGCATCTGGATCTTGAGGAACCAACGGACTCCTTTGCTTCAGAGGTTCAGAGTTCGATTAGGCAGAGCAATGTTGTGCTATGTCTCGTTGACGTCTTGGTAGAGGAATCAGAATTATCAAATATTTTTGATTTGCTGCTGAACGACGGTGAAATAGAGGTCGTGCTACTCGTCATTACAAAATTTGACCTCGTTCTTAAGATGCTCAATAAGACAGAGTATCCCCGAACAAATGAAGAATTCGCCGTGCTCGCTCGGGAAATTGCACAACGCCAACCGCGGTTTGGCATTCTTTGGAATCAAATCCAGGCTTTGCAATCCGATATGAGAAGATCGAGACAAATTGTTCCTGTAGCAGCTCTGGGAATTGATTACTCTGAAGCACCAGAGGAAGAAACAGCCTACAACTTGTGCGGCCTAAAACCTTTCCAGCCACTGCAGCCCTTGGTCATCAGTGCCGAGATCCTTGCAGAAAAGCGGGATAGGCTATTAGCCGAGAAGCGGGAACTCACCAAAGAGATAGAAACCCTCAATGCTCAGCTTAAAAAGCTCCGTGTACTTCAGCAGCAAGAGATTGGAAAACTGGAAAACCATTTCGAAGCGCTCCAGACCGAAACGACGATGCGACTTGAGCAACTGGATACCGATATTCACGCCTTGAAGCAACTGGAGCGCCGTTGCCTTCAGCAACAAGCGTTATGTAAACAATGGAAAGCCGGTACACTTGTTACGAAATACGACAACAAACTAGCTTTAATTCGATCGACGCTTGCCGTCGGGGAATCTCATGGAAGAACTGAGCTATTGAAAGAGATGACTAAAAAACTAGATTCATCGAGCCTTCGTAAAATCAAAACGCCTCGCGGTCTTTTACGCTTCCTTTCAGTAACCTTTTCTTCCTCGACAGAGCCAGCCCTCGCATTGTTGCCATCCAAGTACAACGACGACCTAAGAGAGAAGTATCGATCCGTACAATGGCGTGTGGCGGGACGTTGTGTTTTGATCTTGGTGGTTGTGGCAATCTTTTTGGGAATTGCATTGACTACCGTCGCCACTTTTTTAGCCAACTAATATCTCTATTTTTAAGAGAAAAGGTAAGTAATGACTGTCGAGATTGGTAGTATCACAGGGGAAGTAATCGACATTCCCGTTGCCGTACACGACTGGGGGGAATCCGGAGCACGATGGACTGCACATCCCAGTCTCTCACAGAAGCTCAAGGGGATCATCGTAGCAGTTGATCCTTACATGAAATCGAACGATTTGAATTCGCGATTTGTAACTCCACTGGGTGACTGCATGATTTATGGATCTAAATCGCCAGACACCAATTGTCTCGACTCCCGAGCAGCGAAGAGGGGAGCTTTCAAGTTAAAGCTCGCGATCATACCGAAAGATT
>JBEGUT010000290.1:0-5825 GCA_041178745.1 Planctomycetota bacterium
TATCTGCGGAATTCCTCTTCAAAAAATTGTTCGCACGCTGGTCCGCGATCTATCCCATCGCGCTTCCTCAACGCCCGCATCGATCTCGCTCCCCGTGCTGGGATGATTCACTGGAATTTCTCACTGCGACGATCATCGGCTGGGACGGTCTCTGAATGAGGCCTGCTGCGACAGCCCCGTCCCGATGGAAACCATGGAAACCAGCGTCTCCTGGATGGCTGAATCCAGAATTGGACCAGGATGCCATCGGCATATACCCGATCTGACTGACACCATGCGAAGCCCTATGCGAAGTACACGCGTCTAAAGACACATGGCATGCCCTAGAAAAGGCCCTGAACTTGGGTACCGCTGTTAAATCAAAAAAGCCTTACGTAAGACAGCGTTTTAAAGCGGTAAAGCCCGCTTAAACTGGGCAGAGGTAGAAGTAGCCGGGACCGACAGAAGGCCCGGAACGCCTCAAATTGGGACGGTTAACCAACTACACGAATAAGAGGCTAAAAACGAAAAACCGCTGTCGACCACGCTTTGGGCATGATAGACAGCGGTTTGCTTGGGCGATCATTTGCAGCAGCCTAGGCTGCTGCAATTGCTCTCCACCAAGTACTACACAGCAGCCTTCTTGGTAGCCTTCTTAGCAGGAGCCTTCTTGGCTGCCTTCTTTGCGGACTTCTTAGCTACCTTCTTAACGCTCTTCTTCGCTGCCTTCTTGGCAGGAGCCTTCTTGGCAGCCTTCTTGGCAACAGCTTTCTTCTTGGCCACGTTTTCTCCTCCGAAAACTTATGTGTCTGCGAGTCACCACCGTTTGAGCCGGTTGCCACCACCGACTTCTGACGGTGACTCTTACTTCATGTCACTTCCAACTTCATCCTTCTTATCTCTGAGTTTCTTTTTTTCAAAAGAACTCATTGACGAGTCGTATCAAGCTAGTTAGTGACTTCCTATGTGGTGTATTTGTACGCAACTGGCTGGTGAATGCAACATCTTTTCGACATTTTTTCAACATCCATACAGTATTTTTTTTCGACTTCGCGAAAGATATTTATCAGTAAAACCACACTCTGCGCCGCGCATCAATTCGTAATGCGGGTTGTTTCATACTGCGATCAATCATCAACCAACGTTGCTGATGCGCGCGAATAAAAAACAGCTTGATCGATATCAGCAAACTCTTCCATCGCGAATCGAGCAGAAATCGAAAGTCATCAATTTCCCTTGATTTTTCCGCACTTTTTTCAATTTCATCACTTCGCAAAAATGCACTCCATGCATTTGCATAGCAGCCTTTTCGAATGTGAATTGGATCAACTCCATACCATTGCAACGATGGTTGAACATAGCTTGCGCGATATGTTTCAGCGAGCTCTCGAATCACTTCATCAAGTCTTTCAGCACCCCGAATTGCGTCGCAAAAATTCAATTCAGTTTTTGGAAAAAAAATTGTTCGCAGAAGAAAAAATTTTGCTTTTTGACAACTTTGAATCGCTTCTAACGGCAATCCTGTCATCGTCAATTTAACTTTTTCGCGATGCAATATCGCCAGACACTCTTCGATCCACTGCTGAATTTGAAAGATCGTTGCGCCATAAAAAAGATCATTTCCAAAATCTGTCAGCAGCGCATAACGAGCACTATGATGACTACTGAAATGATCGCGCCAAACTGCTTGTCGTATACCTGGAAGTCGTCGTCCTAAAACAGATGTGCTCGCGCCATAACTACGACCATGTCCAGCAACGACGACCAAATCCCAACTAGATCCACAACAGAAATTTACCTCTTTTATCAGGCTTACCAAACCGCGTCTTACGTTGCTGGCTCCAAATACCAAAACTAAGGGAGATGGATCCTGTGATCGTCCATCTAGTTCGCCTTGAGTTCCTACCACGGCCTACGCATCCCACCCGATTGGAGCATTTCGTAGTTATTAAATGCGAAGCTAACAAAAAAGATTCCCAAGAACATGTTGCCGGTCCTAAAGCCCCAGAGAGCGACGGCAGCCGCTACGATGATCGACAACAACAACGCCTCACGCTGCGTTCCTCCAAAGCATAGCCGGATTAATTCCTCCGCAATCTTGCCACCATCCAGCGGCAAAACGGGCAATAAATTAAAAAGAGCCCAAAAAACGCTAGGGAAGACCAGGAAATCCACTAACGCGTAAACGGCTGCCGACTTCGGCATCGCTCCCTGGGGAATATCCCAGCCGATGGCTGCAAACCAGCGCCCCAACGAACCCACCGACAGTCCCAACGAAACGGCAACCAAGACTACCAAAGCCGCCAAGGACAACTGGGCGAAAGGACCAGCGGCCGAAATGATCAACTGGCGAAACGGAGTCAGCTTGCTGGAACTCGACGAACTTCTTACCCAAGACCTAGCGCCCGATGGAATTGCCAAGCCACCGAAGTGATAAAGCACAATGTGCGAGTCGATACCAAAAAAACGAAACGCCAGATAATGCCCCAGTTCATGAACCAGGATCGATAACAACATGGCAATCATCCAGATCAACAGCAGTATTGCCATCCCTGGCGTATCTCCCCCTGCCGCCAAATACGTTCGGTCTACCCAGGAAGCGCTGTCCCATCCCAATAAAGCTGCGACCAACCAAAATGTAGCCGCCACTCTCACCTGACAACCGAGCAACTTGAGGCGGATGTCATAAGGCGTATGTATAGGTTCGCCCAAAGCGAACATAGGATTCTCCCAACAGCTTGCAACAATAGAAAGAACCAACGGCTAAGGTCGAGCTTGGAATCCTAACTCATTAAACCCTAAAACACTGTCGTTGGCTTAAAAATAATCAACACATAGATAAGCAACGATCGATCCATAAAAAAAGGCGTGGCCGAATCTCTTCGACCACGCCTGATCCATATCAAATTTGCATCAAGGAAGCAATCCGCATTAAGCGGACCTTCGCCTTACTTGACCTTTTCGTATCCAGCCTTCTTGAAGGCTTCGTCACCGAATAGAGCTGCTACCTGAGCGTCGCCTTCCATCTTCTCAGCCTTGCCTTTGCAATTGCCGCAGCAGAAGCCAACCTTCACATCACCAACAGTGATGTGCTGCTCAGCGTTGATGTCACCACCCGAGAGTGGGCACTTCTTCTGCTCGTACTGCTTGGTCAAAACCAACTGATGGTTAGCCTTAGCAGCGAATGGCTTCGAATCAGCGCTGAACTTCTTCACGCAACCTGGGCAGCAGAAGTAAACCTTCGCGTCCTTGTACTCTACAAACTTGTCTTCCTTGACGTCCTTCTTTGGCATCATCAAGCACTTTACGCCTTCAAGCGAAACCTTGTTTGCCATCGCGGCGCTACCGCCGATCACAGCAACCAAGGAGAGTGCAACCACCATCATCAATTTGCTCTTCACTACAATTTCTCCTAAAGAAAAATAGGTCGGGGACACACCCCTACCAAAACGTGCTTCACGGAAAACCTCTTCTTGCTAATTCTAGCGAATAAGACAAGAGAGTTTGTCGCTGATTACCCAGCGAACGCGTATTTAATTTAGGCAAATTCCAACCCACTCGTCAACTAAAACCCTCGATTAGGGGGTGACTTTAGGGCTGACGCTCCATCGCTAGCCAACAATGCCTGGAAAATGCAGCCAGCAATCCAACCTTTGGGACCTCTGGTGACAACTCCACTCCCTCGACATAGCCGCCTAGCTGCAAGTCGAAAAGACTCATAGATCGCAGCCGATTAAAATTCAGCTACGCCGAACGCCCTACGCTAGTTCGTTAGATGCTTCTGCAAATATACCGCTCGCTCAATGTTGCGATCCGCTCGGTTCAGTACCTTGCCTCGCAACTTTTGCAAATGCGCTGGCTGCGTGTGAATAAACAACTTGTTGACCGTCGAAATCTCCAGATCGGCAATCAGTCCCAGGTTCACTCCCATTCGAACCTTAGACAAATAGTGCATCGTTTCTTCACTGCTGATTTTCTTAGCCGTCTTCAAGATTCCGTAAGCGCGACTCACATCATCGTGCAGCTCATGCTCACTGTTAGATAACAACCAATGCCTCGCCTTGCGTTCATACTCGATCAACTGCGGCACCACTTGCTCGACCTGCTTGAGAAGATCCTCCTCACTCTTACCCAGTGTGATTTGGTTGCTGACTTGGTAGAAATCACCAGTGAACTGCGATCCCTCTCCAAACAACCCTCGCACCGCAACATTCATCTTCTGCAAGCTGCGAAACACTTTGTCGATCTGCCTCGTAATCACCAGCGCCGGAAGATGCAACATCACGCTCACACGCAAACCTGTCCCCACATTTGTGGGACAAGCGGTTAAATAACCAAGCTGTTCTAAATACGCAAACGTCAGCTTTTGCTCCCATCGATCGTCGATAGCCGCTGCATCCCGCCACGCGGAACTCAAATCAAGTCCACTGCGTATCACTTGAATTCGCAGATGATCTTCCTCGTTGATCATCACACTAAAACGCTCTGAGCAATCGACTACGACTCCACGTGGCCCTTCTGAATCAGCCAACTCCCGCGAAATCAATTGGCGCTCGAGCAAAAACTGCCGATCCAACTCCTTCAACGGCTCCACGTCGACAAACTCGACATCTTCCCAGCCATTACTACCCTCGACGGTCTGCCTTGCTTGACGCAAGATAGCGCGCTTATCCGCCTCGCTGCACCGACGTACGAAAGGATATTCGGAGAGATTTCGCGCAAGGCGTACGCGACTACTGATCACGATATCCGATTCGGGACCAGTCCCCTTAAGCCACTCTCCGCATTTACCGGCAAGCTCGTCAAACTTCACTTTGATCTAGACTCCCAACTCATGAACCGATCTCACCCTGCTCGAGCCGCTTGATCTCATCTCGAATCCTTGTCGCTTCCTCGTAAAGCTCTTTCTCAACGGCCTCTTTCATCTCTCGCCGCAATTGAAGCAACTGATGCTGACGATCTGCTGAGCCAGTCGTCCTGGACGGTCGCTTGCCATGATGCTCGGTCGCTCCATGGATATTCAACAACAGTGGTTCTAAATCATTTTTGAAGTGAACGTAATCATAAGGGCAACCCAACCGACCAATATTGCGAAACTCTGCAAAGGTAATCCCGCACACTGGACAAGCTTTCTGATCCAGCGTCCCGATCTGCTCCACCGCTGGATCCAATTTCAATTGACTCGCCAACATCCCCGCTAACGTCGATGGACCCGACTGCGAAGGATCTCCGGAAAGATACTGCCGTGCATGATCCTCACATAGATGCACCACGTGCGGACCCGATGGCTCGGTCAACTCCGTAATGTGAAATGTTGCCGGCTTCTCACAATGCTGGCATTTCATGGACCACCTCAAATCGTGCTCTTAATTCCAACTGCACTTTTCCGACTACGCAGATCACCCGACCAAAATCTAGGCCGACAATCAAACTAGACACTCAACTTCGCCACAGGGACAGGCATTCCTTCAGCACAAATAAGACCCTCTGGGACCTATTTCCGATAATCTAAATTTATTGAGTATTTCACCCTGTCCCAACTCGCCAGCTCACCCGCAGACCAACATAGCCCGCCCAGCTTAACGTATTTAGGCAGCGGATTCTAACGGTGGTCAGGCGAGTGTCAAGGAAAGCGTTGTTAGCATCGCTCTTTCCCCTGCTGCACAATGCACACTCTATTTCGAACTAGCCTTGCTCTTAGAACAGCACCAGAATTGCATTAAAAATAAGCCAAATCAACTGCTGGTAGAACGCCCTAGTTTTGTCCCCCAGCCCGCCGCCGAAAAGCCCCCAACCTCCGCTGCAACACACGAATAACTCCTCATTTGCTGCCCGCCCCCCGTGTT
>JBEGUT010000291.1:0-5815 GCA_041178745.1 Planctomycetota bacterium
AGTGGCTAACAAGATGCGATGGACTTGATCCTTTGTAGTGAGTTAGCGACCGAAAAACAGCTTGCTGGTGTGGTGGATTCGCACGACAGTCTACGAAACTGTAGGACAAGGTTCGATTCCTTGGCAAGCTACTGAAACAAATGGTGATGTGCGACTAATTGGCAAAGCGGCTTGGCTTAGAACCAAGTATTTGTGGGTTCGAATCCCACCTTCACCACTTCCTTATTTGGCTTTTTGTGTTTGGTTCAAAAATCCTGTAAATCAATGCAACGGAACGAACCGCTTACGTTGTCTCAGAGAAAGAGGCTCTAGGCGTTCGTAGAAGACGAAATCAAGGAGAGGCCTCACATGGCAATCGTACAAGCAAAGAGCGATCGGTACCAAAGGCCAAAAAGGAATGCAGCCGTATTGCAGCGACCTACCTTGGTATTGAACCGTAACTGGCAGGCGATTCACGTAACTCCTGTGCATCGTGCCTTAGTCATGTTATGGAACGATACGGCTAAGATCGTTGATCCTAGAGACTACCAGCTATATGACTGGCAAGACTGGAGTCGAATGGTTCCAGATGGGGATGAATTATTCATCCAGTCTGCACGCCAAAGAGTCCGCGTTCCCGAAGTTGTTGCATTAACTCGCTACGATGCTTTGCCAACGCGAAAGGTAACCTTTAGCCGACGCAACGTCTTCAAGCGAGACAGGATGATGTGCCAGTACTGCGGAAAGCGTCCAGGCACTGAAGATTTGACAATCGACCACGTGGTTCCTAGAGCGCAGGGAGGCCAGTCCAACTGGACCAACTGCGTGTTAGCGTGCTTTGATTGTAATGCGAGAAAGGCAAACCGAACTCCAGCACAAGCGAAGATGAAGCTTTTGAACGAACCAATGCGTCCAGCGTGGAAGCCAATCTACGCCGATCGCATTCAGAGTTTTGAGAGCTGGTCTAAGTTTATCAGCGATGCCTATTGGGCCGTTGAATTAGCGGAGTGAACAAGACGTGGGGAATGGCAAAACCATTCTCCACGTTTTCAGTTTAAGCGTTAGACGGCAGAAACAGCCAGATTTCGAACAGTCGAGGTAGGTTCATTCCACCGAGGATCAGGGGCTCTCAACAGGTTCATGCAGAAAAGCATTACAAAACTGGATACTTCAGTTTATTCGCTACATGCCAATGTAGTGGATGGCTACGCCGTCCAACTCTTAACGTTTTTCAATTGATAGATGTGCCGCTGGTTTGCGGCCGAAGCGTTGGATCGCGGAGCGATCCACGACAATGCACATATTTTTTAGCCATTCTTACTTGAGGAGCCATCCCATGTTTCACGACAAATCTAAAGACTCCTTTTTTCGAAAACTCGTTAGCTTGCGAATCGATGAGTAAACGCAGATATGGTTATCCCTCGGAGACAAAAGTAAAACGGGGTGAACGTTTCGTCCATGGCGAAAAACGCCTTGAGGAAAAGCTTGGTCGAAATGATCTGTGTCCATGCGGCAGCAGCAAACGATTTAAGCGATGCTGTATGCGGACTGGTTACTTCGACGGGTCCAACAGGGATGACTACTTTTAGAGAGAAGTAATGTCATTGTGGAAAGAACACTTGGATTCTGAAGAAGGGCAACCAGATCACCTTCCACTGTTAGCAATGGTTGGTGAATTGCCTAGAGACAAAAAGATGAACCTCAAGTCGAGTTGAAAGTCTTAGTAGGTGTGATGACGCTGATTAGGAGAAGGAAGAAGATAATATCCTCCCCTCCCCTTCAACGATTATCCGACTGCCGATCGGGACTACATTGCTAGGGTTTGTAATGAGGGCCTTTGGCCCATTCTCGGTCATTCTTCGTCGGGTTTTATAAGGAGTTTCGAGTATGGCAAACAAGACAATTTTCGGAAGTGGTAGTGCATCCGCCGCAGATGCAGTGAACGAAGCTGGCGGATTGGCTTACAAGTTAGCGCCTAAGCATGCTTTGGCTCAAATTGCAGCGACCGGTACGTTCGGCAACACCTACTACAATGATGCTTCGCAGCAGTTGAAGGAAGTTTTGGAACTGATCGAGAAGATCGATGACAATGAGTTCTTAGCGAAGTTAGCGCTTTACGCGCGAGAAAAGGCCTTCATGAAGGACATGCCAGCAGCTTTGTTGGTAGCATTGTCGGTTCGTGATACCGAATTGATGCATCGCATCTTCGATCGTGTTGTAGATAACGGCCGCGTCCTACGTACCGTTTTTCAAATGATTCGATCGGGGCAGTTCAAGAACAAGAGTGGAAAGGCTCGTATCGGACTGTCCAGTTCGGTACAGCGAGCGTTCCAGCGATGGTTGAATGAGGCTTCGATCGGCAAGTTACTAAACGCATCGATCGGACATGATCCAAGCTTGCGTGATATTTTCCGTATGGCTCGTCCTACACCAAAGGACAATGTTCGCAGAGCGATGTTCGGTTGGTTGACGGACAAGGAAAAGGAGAAGTGGGCACCTGCAACAGAAGCGGATTTGCCTGCTGCCATTCTTGGACTTGAAGCCTATCGCAAGGCAGAGAGTGCAGATGCGCAGTTGTTAATCGCTGGGAATTTAGATTCGATCCGATGGGATCTTTTGTCCGATGCGGCAAAGGGTCCTGCGGTTTGGAGTATGTTGGCACGCAAGATGGGTCCGCAAGCCTTGCGGATGAATATCAACACCTTGCTTCGCCACGGAGTATTCAGCGAGGAAGCAATGATCGATTTTGTTGCTGAAAGATTGGCCGATGAATCGGAGATTCGTCGATCCAAGCAGTTCCCATACCAGTATTTTTCTGCCTATCTATACGCGAACGAGGATGTTCCACATAAGATCAAGACCGCTTTGCAAAAGGCGGCTGAAATCGCTTGTGGAAACGTTCCTGAATTGCCAGGTCCGGTTGTTATCGGTCTTGACACTTCGGGTTCGATGGGCAGTCCAATCACCGGAGCACATGGTAGCGGTAGCGTAAGCCGAATGCGTTGTGTTGATGTAGCTGCTTTGTTCGCAGCTGCAATCTTGCGACGCAATCCTGATAGCATCGTTATTCCATTTGATCAATCGGCGTACAAGGCAAAGATCGAAGCAGGCGATACGATCCTAAGTATCGCCGAACGATTAGCGCGGTACGGCGGAGGTGGAACCGACTGCTCGTTGCCACTTAAGGCTGCAGTAGATTGGTTTCCAAACCGAAAGTTTGCGGGAGCCATCATCGTTAGCGACAACGAAAGTTGGATTGGTGATGGGCGATATGGAGCGACAAGTACAATGACTGCATGGGGTAGCTTCCTAAACAACCAACGCAAGTTGGAAGGGAAGGATGCGAAGCCGAAGTTGATTAATATTGATTTGCAGCCTTATCAAACAACGCAGACATTGGAATCGCCAGATATTATCAATATCGGTGGTTTCAGCGATTCGGTTTTCAACGTTGTTAACGCTTTTTTGTCCGATAACAAGAATCGCTTTGTATCGGAAGTTGAAGCGATGGAGATTTGAGCACGACTGTAAGATCGGACTTGAAGTTACCGGTGAAGCCCGCAAGTTGCTTCAGCGATTTGCGGGCTTTTTCATGTTTCAATGGTTCTTTTCTCTTATCACCAGGAAAGCTAATCATTCGACAGCATAAGATCCGGGGATTGCAAAAACGGGAAAGATGGTGGAAAAGCTAGAGAGCGATCTCCGATCCATAAATGGAGGTTGTTGCAGGAAGTAACTCTAGTGCAATTCGCACAGAGTATCGGATTATCGCATTCGTTTCGAAGCACTTAGGAAATCCATTCGAGTCGTTTTAATAAGAAGGCATCACCTTTCCAATTAGGAACTTCCTTTCTATCGATCGTTGAATCGTCGTAATGAGCGAATCCCATTTGATCGATTTGTTCCCAAGTCGCGAGCGGAATCGAGTCTGACATAAAATCGCTGGGAGCCAATATCATCACCTGATCACTATCGCTTCCCTGAAGATCTTTATGGCAGGTGTAGGTCTTTCGTGAACCACGATAAGACCGCCATTCGTTTTCACGCAGTATCATCACCATGTGATTCGGTTGGGATAGATGGAAGGTGATTTTGAGCTTGGAGTCTTTCTTGCCTTGGTAGAGTGGATCGGTGATCTTTCTTGTCCAGGTTTGCTGATGCATGAGATTCCCCGGATTCAATTGGTACCAGTCGCGAAGGCCGTAAGCAAAGTCGTCTATGATGGAAGAAACTTCTTTGGAGGCCAAGCAACCATCTATTTTCAATTTCTCCGCCGTAGCATGGTGCAACAGCGTGCTGATACAAACATGCTCAATCGGTTTACTGAATCCACGTAAATCGCTCATGTCGATCGGTTGTGGAAGTGAGTAATAAAGATTAGCAAACGCAAAAAGGGGGTAATCAAGCGAGTGCAGCGGTAATGATGCCACAAATTCTCCCGATGGATTTAATGAAACATTCGCACTTCGCCAAAACCTGGCTCGCGGATCAGGATCGATGCTGTAATAAACTTCGACTCGCGAAATCGGCCAAGGATGGTTAATTCCCTTAACGATGAACGATGGGACACCGTCGCTGGTTTTCAGGTTTAGCGAGCTGACAGGTGTATCAGGCAGAGACGCCCCATCAAGTAAATGCTGATCTAGCCAGAGTGGCAGTGTGACAGCAACTTCCGGCGTTAGGCGATGATTGAAGTGAGTTGACCAACTATAGCGCACAGTCTTATTAGGTATGCGGTCGTTGGTGCGATAGACATCGTCCATCCAACCATGAAAATCATTGGTGCTGCTTCGATGCAAAACAGGACATTGAATTCGGGATGCATAATTTTCGAAACTCAGAGTGTTTCGAAACGTCTCGACATCACCTCGAATATGCTCTTGTCGGTCGACACCACCTAGGAATTGATGAGGTTCCGTTCGCCATCCTTGTCCACCCACGGCGGGAATAGCTACTTTAACTCGGTCGTCGGTTCCCGCAACATACATGGTTAGATTGCCACCCATGGAGTAGCCGTGTACTCCAAGCCGAGTCGAATCGACTTCCGGTTGTTGTTCTAAAAATGTTAGCCCTCGTCTGCATGCAAGTGTAAGTAAATACCAATTGCAGTTTTTGGGATGCTCTCGATCGTCGAAAAATTGTTTCGGTCCCGGCAAGATCGAGTGATAGCCTGGAACATTAGCTTGTGTCGGATCCACTGCACCCCAATCTGTGTTTTGATCGCTCTGCTGAAATCCGTCAGGTGAATTGATCGGTGGTTTGCCAGTACTGCTTCCTCCCCAGTTGACCGAAAGAGCAGCAAAGCCTCGACCTACCAGGAAATTCACTTCGTCAAAACTCGCTCGTTGCCCTCCACCGTGGATGTGCATCACGGCGGGTGTTTTGGTGGTTGCAACAGGATAACCATAGATTGCTGCGAGATAGGCAGGAACACCGCGAAAATGTCCAACTAAGAATCGCACATGCTTAAACGTACGACTATCGCCTTCGGTCCACTGGCGAATCACCTCTATCTCAAGTGGATCATTCCGCGGATCGAAATCAGCCCAAAGCTCTTCAACAGATTGGGGAGTCTTGTCATTGCCCAGGGTTTTGTTATTCGACAGGATCGTAGCGCTAAGGCCAACGCTAGTTGACAGCAGAAAAGATCGACGCTGCATCATGGATCGAACGCCTGAAAATTTTGGGAAAGGTACGTTGCTGATTTGCGATAAATAGGAGTTTCAGCAGGGGTCGTTCCAAAGGTGCTCTGTGCCTATCGATTTGATCACGGAAAACTAAACCTACATCATTTACGAAATCGTCCGTTAGATCTATTCCTCTGCTCTTGCTCACT